>JAACDY010000172.1 GCA_009936675.1 Bacteroidota bacterium | reverse complement strand
TGCAAAAAAGATGCTATTAATATGTATTTTTTTTTATCTTTAAAAAATTATCCAATAGAATAAAACTTTGATCAAAATGAGAAAATTATTTTTTGCCCTAAGCCTTGTTGGGATGTTGATGTTCCAATCTTTGTCTTATGCTACAACAATTTTAAATCCAACCATTCAGGAAACTGAGCAACAAGAAGAAGCTGTTGAGGAAGAAGCCGTGGTTGAGGAAGCTCCAGCAATGGAGGAGCCCGAAGCTGTGGAAGAAGCAGCAGCTCCCACCGAAGCTTCTTTTACACAAGAACTTAAGAAAAGATTTATCGAAGGAGGCCCAGGCTTTATGGGAATCGTTTTGATTTGTTTGATTTTAGGTCTTGCCATAGCCATTGAGCGTATTATCTACCTTAATTTGGCGACTACCAATTCCCAAAAATTGACTGCAGGAGTTGAGGAAGCCTTATCTTCTGGAGGTGTAGAAGCTGCCAAAGAACTTTGTAGAAATACTAAAGGTCCTGTTGCTTCCATCTTCTATCAAGGTCTCGACCGCGTCAACGAAGGTGTTGACAGTGCCGAAAAAGCAGTAGTTGCTTACGGTGGTGTTCAAATGGGACAATTGGAAAAGAACGTTTCTTGGATTTCGTTATTCATCGCCTTGGCTCCTATGCTTGGGTTTATGGGGACGGTAATCGGGATGATTCAGGCTTTTGACAAAATCGAAGCTGCGGGTGACATGCAACCCTCATTGGTTGCAGGGGGTATTAAAGTAGCCCTTTTGACCACCGTTTTCGGTTTGATTGTTGCCATTATACTTCAAGTATTTTACAATTACATCATTGCCAAGATTGATAGTATCGTCAACGATATGGAAGACGCTTCCATTAACCTGATTGACATTTTGGTAGCTCAGAAAAAATAATTGGAAATATGAAAATTCAGAATATAATCAAAATAGTCAGTGCCATCATTGGCGTATTGGCCGCTTTTTTCCTACTCAGGATTATCGGTACTGGTGATGATGATATCAAAATGGCCGCTTCTATGGGTGATTTTGGTGCGGTTTCCCCACTGGTTGAATTGGCTCGAATTGTATTGCTCATTACCATAGCAGTAACATTGATTTTTACACTTTTAGGATTGTTCTCTGACCCTGCCAAATTAAAGAAAGCTGCAATTTCAGTAGGACTTTTTTTGGTGGTGATTGTGATCTCTTATGTGCTTTCAGATGGTGTTGAAACCCCTCTGAAGGACGGTGAGGTGTTGTCTGCAAGCGGCGCCAGATGGGTCGGTACGGGCATCAGAGCATTTTATATACTCGCTGCAGTAGCCATCGGTTTGATGTTGTTCTCTGGAGTAACTAAGATTATTAAAAAATAATAAGCCATGGCCAAAAGATCAGCACCAGAAGTTAATGCAGGATCAATGGCAGATATTGCCTTTTTACTGTTGATTTTCTTCTTGGTAACTACTACCATTGAAACCGATAGTGGGCTTAACAGAAAACTACCACCCATTGAGGATATTGAAGACCCACCAATTATCAAACAGAAGAATATTTTTACGGTAGTGGTCAACAAAAACAATCAATTGTTGGCAGAGGAGGAGTTGACCGACATCTCAGATTTACGTGCCTTGGCGGTGGAATTTCTTGACAATGGAGGAGGAGAAGGAGAAGAAGCCTGTGACTATTGTCAAGGGCCTGGAGATTCAAAATCTTCCGACAACCCCGACAAAGCCATCATTTCATTAAAAAATGATAGAGAAACATCTTATAGAGTTTATATCGCTGTTCAGAATGAATTGGTAGCTGCCTATAACGAACTGAGAGACCGAGAATTTTCCAGATTGTTTCCCAACGAGGGCATGTCTTTTGTTGAAGCCAACAAGAAGTATTCCGATCCCAGAACTTCCCCAGAAGAAAAACTAAGATTAAAACCCAAACTTTCTGAGGTCAAATTATTGTTCCCACAAAAACTTTCTGAAGCTGAACCCAGTAAAACCAACTAAATAATACAGTAATGTCAAAATTTAAAAAGAAAAAAGGAGGAGATTTACCCGCAATTTCAACGGCGTCTTTACCCGATATCGTTTTCATGTTGCTGTTCTTTTTTATGGTTGCTACGGTGATGCGTGACAGTACTTTGATGGTCAAAAATCAATTGCCAGCTGCGGATCAAATTCAGAAATTGGACAAAAAAGACCGTGTAATGTACATCTATGCGGGAGAGCCTTCCAGTCGTTATGCTGATAAATACGGTACACAAGCCCGTATTCAACTCAACGATAAATTTGCTACCGTTTCCGAGGTAGGTGCTTTTGTTCTGTCAGAACGCGCATCAAAACGTCAGGAATTGCAAAATGTATTGACCACTGCGCTCAAAGTGGATGGTGATACCAAAATGGGACTGATTTCTGATATTAAACAAGAACTTAGAAAAGTCAACGCTTTGAAGATCAATTACACCACTCGTGTAGGAGATTTCGCTCAAAACATTGATTGAATTTCTATTGTATATAAAAAAAGTGCCCTTTGTGGCACTTTTTTTATACCATTGTTTGAGTAGATTAATTTAGCAGTGAAATTATAGAAGAATGTCACTTCGACGTTTATTTTGTGCAGGAATCTTATTGTTGGGGTGTAAAGCAATGGCCCAACAAGACAGCTTGTCTACAAAATACAGGGAAGATCAATTTTACGTGAGTTTTGGATTACAACTTCAACAAGAGAACATCAATGGATTCAAACAAAATGGTTTTTCAAACAACTTCCAGTTCGGTTTTGTAAGGGATATACCCCTGAATGCCAAAGGTCGAACAGCAGTAGGTTTAGGCGTCGGATATGCCTACAATCGATTGATTTCCAATCTTTATTTGGACTCAGAAGGTGAAAATTCTAGCTTCTCTATCAAAGGCAATGACGAAAACCGTCAAACCTATTCCTCCCTTGTTATTCCTCTTTCCCTCCGCTTTAGAACATCCACCCCTGATCGAACTGACTTTTGGCGGTTCTATGGGGGACTACAATACATCTTAAATTTTGCCGAATACTATAAACCCTTTTACGGAAAATCCATCCAAAGTGATTTTATCAGAAAAAACAACGCAGCGGTTTTTCTATCCTTGGGTTACAACACTTGGAATTTGTTTTTTGAATACGATTTGAAATCTATTTACAAATCGGATGTAAAGTTTTCTGAAGATCGTCACCCTCATCTCCAAACCATCAAATTGGGCTTGATTTTTTATATTCTTTGATCAGATTGATTTTCTGAGTCGGGCGACAGGAATGTCCATTTGTTCGCGGTATTTTGCAACCGTTCTTCGTGCGACCTTGTACCCTTTCTCTTTGAGCATTGCAGATAGTGCTTGGTCGGCCAAGGGCTTTTTTTTGTTTTCGTTGGAGATGAGTTTATCGAGAATATGTTTGATTTCAATCGTCGAAACATCCTCTCCTTCATCATTTTTCATGCCCTCAGAAAAAAGACTTTTTAATAGTTTTACCCCATAGGGCGTGTCTATATATTTACTGTTAGCCACCCTAGAGATGGTCGAAATATCCATATCAATTTTATCAGCTATATCCTTAAGAATCATGGGTTTTAGCTTTTGTTCATCTCCTGTCAAAAAATAGGCGCTTTGGTAATCTACAATGGCGTTAATGGTTAGGTAAAGGGTTTGGTGTCTTTGTTCTATAGCATCTATAAACCATTTGGCAGCATCTAATTTTTGTTTGATAAAAAGTACTGCTTCTTGTTGTGATTTATTTTTATTAGTTGCCTCAGCATAACCAGAAAGCATCTCCTTGTAATTCTTGGAAATTCGTAATTCAGGGGCATTTCTTCTGTTGAGTGTAACTTTTAAAGTACCGTTTTCAATGGTCAATATAAAATCTGGAACGATATGAGTGTTTTGATTGCTGTCAGAGAGTGCCCCACCGGGTTTGGGGTTCAGCTTGGCGATTTCATCAAAAACTCCACGTAACTGGTCTTCCGTCAAATGGAATCGATCTTGTAATTTCTGGTAATGTTTTCTGGAAAATTCATCGAAGGCCGTATCAATGATTTTACGGGTCAGTTCCACTTCTGGGCGGTCTTTTTCTTTCCGGCTCAACTGAATGGAAAGACACTCTTGAAGAGTTCTGGCTCCTACGCCTGGGGGATCCATCGACTGTATTTTTTTGAGAATCCTTTTCAGTTCTTGTTTTTCTACAATGATGTTTTGGGTAAAGGCCAAATCATCAATGATATCTTCCTCAGACCTTCTCAGATAGCCACTATTGTCAATACTCCCTATAAGAAATTCTGCAATGGGTCGTTCCTTGACGGTAAGGATCAAATTTTGTAACTGGCTTTCTAGATATTCGTGAAAACTAATTCCTCCAGAAAAGGGAATCTCAGTGTTTTCATCATCGGCCGATTGATTGTTGGATTGGATTCTGTAGTTAGGAATTTCATCGTCGCTCAAATAAGCGTCAATATCGATGTCATCAGTATCTATTTTTTGATCATTCTGATAATCGTCATAAGGGTCGGATTCTTGCATTTCATTCTCATCCATTTCCTTCCCTTTTTCCAAGGCAGGATTTTCCCCAATTTCAGATTGAATTCGCTGTTCCAAGTCTAATGTGGACAATTGAATGAGCTTCATCAACTGAATTTGTTGAGGAGACAGTTTTTGAGAAAGCTTTATTTGGAGCTGTTGTTTTAACATATTATGAAATAGCTTTCATAAAGATAAAAAAAGTAAGGGGAGCTATACGAATTAAAATGTGGCGTTTTGAGGGGTACGTGGAAAAGGAATCACATCTCTGATGTTGGACATCCCAGTGGCAAAAAGTACCAAACGTTCAAATCCTAAGCCAAATCCACTGTGAGGTGTGCTCCCAAAACGTCTTAAATCGAGGTACCACCAAAGTTCTTCGGCATCAATTCCCAATTCTTCAATTCTCTTTTCCAAAACCTCCAGACGCTCTTCTCTCTGAGAACCACCCACGATTTCACCAATACCAGGGAAGAGGATGTCCATCGCACGAACGGTTTTTTGATCCTCATTCATCCGCATGTAAAAGGCTTTAATTTTAGCGGGATAATCGTAGAGTATAACGGGTGCATTGAAATGTTTCTCAACCAAATAACGCTCGTGTTCACTTTGCAAATCGGTTCCCCACTCTTCGATCAAATAGTCGAATTTTTTCTTTTTGTTGGGCTTTGAATTTTTGAGAATATCTATGGCTTCGGTATAAGAAACCCGCTTGAATTCGTTTTGGACAACAAACTTTATTTTTTCCATCAAGCCCATAGGACTCCTTTGGTTTTGAGGTTTTGTCTTTTCTTCGTTGGCCAAACGTTGATCGAGAAAAGCCAAATCTTTTTCGCATTTTTCCAAAACATATTCAAGGGTATACTTGATGAACTCTTCGGCCAAATCCATATTGTCGTCTAGATCGTGGAAAGCCATTTCGGGTTCAATCATCCAAAACTCAGCCAAGTGACGGGAGGTGTTTGAATTTTCAGCCCTAAAAGTAGGGCCAAAAGTATAGACATTTCCCAGCCCTTGAGCATAGGTTTCTGCTTCCAGTTGTCCAGATACAGTGAGGTTGGTTTCTTTTCCAAAAAAGTCTTGTTTGAAATCCACCGCTCCCTCGTCATCAATGGGTGGTTTTTGGGGATCTAAAACCGATACACGGAACATTTCTCCAGCGCCTTCAGCATCACTACCCGTTATGATGGGTGTGTGGACATAGCAAAAGCCCTTGTCTTGAAAAAACTGATGAATGGCAAATGACAGTACAGAGCGAATGCGCATCACTGCACTAAAGGTTGCTGTTCTCACCCTTAGGTGAGCTTTTTCTCTCAAAAATTCAAAACTGTGTTTTTTGGGTTGAATGGGATAGAGATCGGGATCGGCTTCTCCAACGATTTTAATCGTTTCGACCATTACCTCTAGCGATTGACCCTTTCCCATACTTTCTACAAGTTGACCCTTAATCTCAACGGCAGCCCCTGAATTTATTTTTTTGAGCAAGCTCTCATCCGTATTTTCAAAATCAACAACACATTGGAGATTTTCAATCGTGGAGCCATCATTGAGGGCAATGAATCGGTTGGCTCGAAATGTTCTTACCCAACCCCTGACTACTACGGTGTCGTATTTTTCGGGTTGACTCAATAATTCGGCTAATCGAAGGTGTTTCATGCTCATCAATTTTCTGCGCAAAGATAGGCTTATTTACAAAATAGGTTTAGGATTTTTTTCCGTCCTCATCAGAAATAATATTAATTTTAGGTGCTTTGATTACCTTTTCGTTGCTAACGCTATCTTCCAATGAAATGAGCAAAGAGGGTAGGAGAATCAAATTGGCCAGCATGGCAAAAAGCAGGGTGACCGAAACCAATCCACCCAAGGCGACTGTCCCACCAAAATTTGAACTCATAAATACTGCAAATCCAAAGAACAATACAATCGAAGTATAAAACATACTCACTGCGGTTTCCTTCAGAGCGATATATACTGCGGTTTTGATTTTCCACTTATTGGCGATCAATTCCTGTCTGTATTTGGCCAAAAAATGAATGGTATCATCCACCGAAATTCCAAATGCAATACTGAAAACCAGTATGGTAGAGGGTTTGAGGGGAATACCCGAAAACCCCATCACACCTGCGGTTATGATCAGCGGCAATAAATTGGGAATTAATGAAATGACAATCATTTTGAAGGATCGAAACATATAAGCCATAAAAATGGCAATCAGTAAAATGGCCAACGAAAGTGAAATGATCAAATTTCGAATCAAATAATGAGTGCCTTTAAGATACAACAGGGTTTTTCCAGTCAGATTGACCTCATAGCGTTCGGGAGGGAAAATTTTATCGATCTCTTTGACCAGATCCTCTTCAATTTCTTCGATGCGTTCGGTGGGAATGTCCTTCATAAAAGTCGTAACCCTGTTGAATTGAGCAGTACTGTCAATATAATTTTGCATCAAGCCCTTGGAATCCTCTACATTTTTGAGGTAGTGGGCAATAAAAGAATTTTCTTGGGATGTTGGGAGTTGGTAATAGTTGGGATTGCCATTGTAATAGGCTTGTTTTATGAATTTGACACCACTCACCGATGAGATCGGAGAGGAGAGTTCGGGAATGTCTTCAATGTATTGTTCAAGTTTTTCAACCCTTTTGAGGGTAGATAGTCTTGTGGCACCCCCTTTCCTTCGGCTATCAACAATTATTTCTATGGGTACGATACCGTTAAACTCGGCATCGAAGAAAAGGATGTCCTTAAAAAATTCAGACTTTTTGGGCATGTCCTCAATGATACTTCCCGAAATATTGATTTGGTAAATTCCAATGATACCCATTACCAAACCGGCGATGGAGATGATGTAGACATTGATTCTATTATTTCTGACCCTATTCTCCATCCATTTTACAAATTTTTTCAGGTAAAGGCTGTTCAGGTGTTCCAAATGTTTTTTACTGGGTCGAGCCATAAAACTGTAGGCGACGGGAATGATCAACAGCGATAGGAGAAAAATGGCAATGATATTGATCGAGGCAACGATTCCAAATTCTTTCAATATTTTACTGTCGGTCAAAATAAAAGTGGCGAATCCCGATGCAGTGGTCAGGTTGGTCATCAGTGTGGCATTGCCAATTTTCATAATTACCCTTTGCAAGGATTTGACCATGTTTCCGTGCTTGGCAACTTCTTGTTGGTATTTGTTGATCAGAAAAATACAATTGGGTACTCCGATGACGATAATCAAAGGGGGAATCAGTGCTGTCAGTACCGTGATTTCGTAACGGAGCAATCCCAAAATCCCAAAGGCCCACATCACGCGAATCATCACTACAAACATGGAGATAAAGGTGGCTCTGAAAGATCTGAAAAAAAGAAAAAAGATTAGACTGGTAAGCAACATGGCAGAAAGGACAAAAACTCCTATTTCGTCAACGATATTCTGGGCGTTTAAAGTTCTGATGTAGGGCATACCAGAAATTTTTACATCCAAGCCGGTATCCTTTTCAAAAGCGCTTATTAAGGGAATGAAAGTTTTAAAAATAAAATTTTTCCGTTGAACTGTGTTGACGATCTTTTTGTCCATATAAATGGCAGATCGGATCGTTTCACCATCTGGGTCGTAAAGGATGTTTTTGTAGAATGGAAGTTCTAATAGAAGTTTTTGCTTGAATTTTTCAATATCAGAAAGCTCATAATTTTCAACATCAAAAACCGATTTGAGTACAAATGATTTTAGGTTTTCATCCTTGACCAATTCCTGAACATTATTGGTCGATAGGGTAAAATCCACTTCTGGAAAGGAATCAATTTTTTTGTTGAGAGTGATCCATTTTTCAAAGGTTTTGTGTTCGAAAAATTGCTCTTCTTTGAGGGCGATAACGATCAAATTACCTTCTTCACCAAAGGTTTCTACAAAAGCATCATATTGGATGTTTTCGGGATGTGAGCTAGGCAGTAAATTGGCTTCTGTAAAAGTAAACCGCATGTATTGCCACTGTGAACTTAAAAAGAGAGTGACCACCACTATGGCCCCAATGATGATAAAGCGATTTCTTAGAATTAAGTTCGCAACAGTACCCCAAAAATTATTTTTACGCTTCATTATCAAGAGCCACCACCAGTCTTGGGCATACTATACAGTTAATATTTCTTTTTCCTTGACGTTAAGAATTTCGTCTACTTTGGTGATGTATTGATCCGTTAATTCTTGAATGTCTATTTCAGCGTTTTTTTGGAGGTCTTCGGATGTATCGGTTTTTTTGATTTCGTTGTTGGCATCTTTTCGTACGTTTCTGATGGCGATTTTTGCGTTTTCAGCCTCTGCTTTTGCCAATTTGACCAATTCTCTTCTGCGTTCTTCTGTCAATGGAGGGATACTGATGATCAAAGATTCTCCATTGTTCATTGGGTTAAAGCCCAAATTGGCTTGTAATATCCCTTTTTCAATCTCGGGTAATAACGCCTTTTCCCAAGGTTGAATGCTCAGGGTTCTTCCATCGGGTGTATTGACGTTGGCCACTTGATTCAGGGGAGTGGGAGTTCCGTAATATTCCACCATGACAGCGTTTAACATAATGGGATTCGCCTTTCCTGCTCTGATGTTGAGCAATTCTTTTTCCAAATGTTTGATAGACAGATCCATGCTCTCTTTTGCTGTTTCGGTGATGATTATGATTTCTTCATTCATTTTGATAACAATTTAAAGATCAACTCGGGTTCCTATATTTTCACCTTTGATAATTCGGATGAGGTTTCCTTTGGTATTCATATCAAAGACTATGATGGGTAGTTTGTTTTCTTGACTCAATGTAAAAGCAGTAGTATCCATAATTTTGAGTCCCTTTTTTAAAACCTCGTCGAATGACAGTTTATCAAACTTGACAGCAGATTTATTTTTTTCGGGGTCTTCATTGTAGATGCCATCTACTCTAGTTCCTTTCAATATTACATCGGCATTGATTTCTATGGCCCGTAATACTGCTGCAGAATCGGTAGTGAAATAGGGATTTCCGGTCCCAGAACCAAAAATAACGACCCTCCCTTTTTCTAGATGACGGGTGGCCCTTCTTTTGATGAAAGGTTCTGCAATGGCCTCGATTTTGATGGCCGTCTGAAGTCTGGTCGGAACATCATTGTTTTCCAATGCACTTTGCAATGCCAAACCATTAATTACAGTGGCAAGCATTCCCATATAATCAGCCTGAACTCTATCCATTCCCTTACTGGCTCCCGAGACACCTCTGAAAATATTTCCTCCACCAATGACGATGGCGATTTCTGTACCTGTTTTTTGGATTTCCTTGATTTCGGTAGCATACTCGTTCAGTCTCACGGGATCGATCCCATGGTTTTGATGTCCCATCAGTGCTTCACCACTCAATTTTAGAAGGATTCTTTTGTATTTCATAGCTTGGAATTCCACAAATATAGCAAATATAGAGGGAAACTTTATACGGCTTTTAAACTCAAATCAATAGGGATTGCGGCATAGGTGAGGGCACCCATGGACACATAATCCACGCCTGTTTCGGCATAGGAGACTAAGTTGTCCGCAATTATATTTCCCGAGGCTTCTGTCTCAAATTCACCATCGATCTTTTGGACATGTTCCATCAATATTTTGGGAGACATATTGTCCAGTAGAATCCTTTTTACCCAGGGAAAATTCATCACCTGATCGATTTCAAATCCGTTTCTTACTTCTACGATGACAGGTATTTCCAGACTATTTTCTGTTAAATAAGCTTTGGTTTTTTCCAAGGCTTGGGGGAGTCCACCACAAAAATCGATGTGGTTATCCTTGATCATAATGGCATCGAACAAACCCATCCGGTGGTTGTAACCACCGCCTATGGTAACCGCCCATTTTTCGGGATAACGGAATCCTGGTGTGGTCTTGCGGGTGTCTAGAATTTTACACTTGGTGTGTCTTATCTTGTGACTGAGTTGATGGGATAGGGTAGCGATCCCACTCATTCTCTGCATGCAGTTCAGTACCAATCGTTCGGAGGACAATAGGGACTTGGCTTTCCCCTCGATCCGAAAGGCCACTGCCCCGGGTTCCAACTTCTCCCCCTCCTTACACAGTGGACTTAGGTTCAATGACGGGTCATGTCGATGGAAAATCTTTTGCGCCAATGTGATACCGGCGATGATACAATTGTCCTTGACCTTCAATACAGCCTCTCTTTTTAAACCATCATCAAAGCAGGCATCGCTACTGTGGTCGCCCCCCTCAATGTCTTCTTCAAGGGCTTGATCAATAAAGCGATCGATTGCGTTTTTATAGGTGTTGTAAAAATTATTCAACGTAGTCTTGATTGTAAAAAACTCCTTTGTTATGTTTTAAGTCTTGGGACTGTTTGATCATCAAATAGGCCACACTGACCATATTCCTCAACTCACAAATTCCCAAGGTCAATTTATTTTGTCGGTAAATGTCTTGGGTTTCCGAGAAAATATTTTTTAACTCCATTTCAGCCTCAGTCAGTCCTAATGAGGTTTTAAAAATCCCCACTTTAGCGGTCATTAAGTTTTGTAATTGCTTTTTCATTCGACCAATAGCACTGATTTTTTCATTGGAGATATAGTGTTCCTCTTTCCATTCTGGTAGCTGGAGGTAGAATTCTTTTGGGGGTAAATCTTCCTTCATTTGATCGAGAGAATTGAGTGCCGCCCGATGAGAAAACACTAGGGATTCCAACAGTGAATTTGAAGCCAGACGATTGGCACCGTGAAGGCCTGTATGGCTACACTCTCCAATGGCGTACAAGCCTTTTAGTCTTGTTTCTCCATAGTGATTCACACTGACACCTCCACAAAAATAGTGAGCGGCAGGGATCACTGGAATGGAATCTTTTGGGGGATTGATTCCAACTTTTTGACAGTTTTCTTTAATGGTAGGGAATTGATTTTCGAATTCTTTTTCGCTGACGGCTTGACAATCCAAAAGAACATAGTCATCTCCAGTTTCGTTGACCACTTCTGCTATGGATCGAGCCACGATATCTCGGGGAGCAAGTTCGGCCTTAGGGTGATTTTCGGTCATGAATCTTTTACCAGAAACGGTTTTAAGAATGGCTCCTTCTCCACGAACAGCCTCTGAAATCAAAAATGTATTTCCGTTGATTTTAGGATAAAGTGCAGTAGGGTGAAACTGAACGAATGGCAGCCCCTCCATATACACTTTGGCCCTGTAGGCGGCCCCCAAGCCATCTCCCGTAGCATTTTCGGGATTGGTCGTATGAGAGAAAAGCTGTCCGGCACCTCCTGTACTGAGGACGGTGATTTGAGCTGAAATTTTAATAATCTCTTGTTCTAAATTGGAAATCACATAGGCTCCGTAACATCTTTGATAATGGCTTCCACTATGGTGGTCGGTAATCAGGTCAACGAGGGTGTGGTTTTCCAAAAGAGAGATGTTGGAAAAAGTTTTGATTTTACGGATCAGGGATTTCTGGATTTCAAGTCCAGTTTTGTCTTTGTGGTGTACAATTCTTTTTTCAGAATGTCCCCCTTCTTGGGTGAGGTGTAAACCATTTTTTTGTTTGTCAAAGTGAGTCCCCCAATCGATCAATTCTTGGAGGCGTTCATGCCCCTCTTTTACGACAAATTCAACCACCTCCTTGTCACATTCCCCTGCTCCGGCAATCATCGTATCTTCAACGTGTTTGTCGAAAGAATCCTTTTGAAAGTTGGAGACTACTGCGATTCCTCCTTGGGCATATCGGGTATTGCTTTCTAGGAGACTGTTTTTTGAAATCATAACGATTTCGAGACTAGGATTCTGCTCTGCCATTTTGATGGCATAGGTCAATCCGGAAATACCACTGCCTATGACGAGTATATTGGTATCCATATTTTAGCCGAGCTTTAACATTCTGGTAATGGGAAGTTTGGCTTTTTCTATAAGGCTTTCAGATAATTTTACTTCGGGCTGCTCATGCTCCAAACACAGGTATAATTTCTCCAGTGTATTGAGTTTCATAAAGGCACATTCACTGCAAGCGCAAGTTTCATCCTCCACTGGTGCAGGGATAAAGGTTTTTTCGGGACAGCGTTTTTTCATTTCGTGAAGAATTCCTGCTTCGGTAGCCACGATAAAGCTATGTGCGGAATCTTTTTCCACGAAGTTTAACAAGCCAGAAGTTGAGCCGATATAATGAGCAATGTCAAGCACTTGAGATTCACTTTCGGGATGGGCGATGAATTTGGCTGTGGGGTTTTCCTTGGCAAGAGTTACAATTCTTTCAAAGGAAAATGCTTCATGTACAATACATGATCCATCCCATAGGATCATATCCCTTCCGGTTTGCTTGATTAGATAACGTCCCAAGTTTTTGTCGGGAGCAAAAATAATGGTCTCTCCTTCGGGGATGGAATCAATGACCCTTAAGGCATTGCTCGAAGTACATACAATGCTACTCAAGGCTTTTATTTCTGCTGAGCAATTAATATAAGTCACTACATGCGCACCGGGGTATTGGTCAATAAATTTCTTAAAATCATGAGGGGGGCATGAGTCGGCCAGCGAACAGCCTGCGTTCAAATCTGGAAGAATAACTTTTTTGGTGGGATTGATGATTTTAGCCGTTTCGGCCATAAAGTGAACTCCAGCAAAAACAATCATATCAGCCGCTACCTTTTCTGCCGCTTGGGCCAGATATAGGCTGTCGCCCAGATAGTCGGCCAACTCTTGAATTTCGGCTTCTTGATAGTAGTGCGCCAGCAAAACCGCCTTTTTTTCTTTTTTGAGTTGTTTGATAGCTGAAACCAAATCGAGCCCTTCGGGAATCTCTAAATCCAAGTATCCCTTTTGATCCAATCTTTTCGATACCTCTTCTGAGGTGAGTTCCATAATCAAATGATTTATACAAAATTATTAAAAATCAAGGACTATAGGTTCATCCCTAGATTATATTCCGTCTAGTTTCTCTGTGATTTGATTGGGGGTAAGAGCATCTTCCACAGTATAAGCACCTATGGCTGTTCTTCTCAATTGACTCAAATGTGCTCCAGATTCTAATGCTTGGCCAAAATCATGGGCCAAGGATCTGATGTATGTTCCTTTTGAACAGCGGACATGAAAGTGCACTTGAGGAAGGTCGATTTGTATGAAATCAAAGGCGTAAAGGGTAACTTTTCTCGACTCAATTTTTGTTTTCTCTCCTTTTCTGGCGCATTCATACAAGCGCTTCCCTTCTTTTTTTATGGCAGAGTAAATGGGTGGGTATTGGTCAATTTCGCCTTTAAACTTTTCCCTAACCGCATTCAACTGCGGTTTGGTGATGTGATCGATGGAGAAATTTTGATCTATGGCTGTTTCGAGATCGTAGGAGGGAGTGGTGGCTCCTAGGGTAATGGTTCCGGTATAGGCTTTTTCAAGGGCTTGTATTTCACTGATTTTTTTGGTCATTTTCCCAGTACAGATCAGTAAGAGTCCCGTGGCCAATGGATCTAGGGTTCCTGCATGCCCCACCTTAAGTTTTTTAAGCTGGTATTTTGCTCTTAAAGCCCACCTCAATTTGTTGACCACTTGAAAAGATGTCCATTCCAGTGGTTTGTCCACCAACAAAAGCTGACCCTCCAAGATGGATTCAAGTGATAAATTCATGTCACAAACTAAAAAGAATAGCAATTACCCCCACCGCGACACAGTATATACTAAAGGATTTGAGCTGGCTTTTTTTTACAAGAGCAATCATCCAACGACAAGCAACAACTCCCGTAATGAAAGCACTAACAAAACCTACCAACAAAGGAAGCAGTGCTGTATTTTCTTGACTCAGGTCTCCATCCATTATGCTTTTGGCCATACTTCCCAGAATCAATGGAATGACCATGAGGAAAGAAAATTGGGCGGCTTTGTCACGATCAATCTTCAGCAAAACGGCCAGTGCGATGGTGGCTCCACTCCTCGAAATTCCGGGAAGAATGGCAATGGCTTGGATCACACCTATGGAGAATGCTTTGGTGTAATTCAATTTTTTGTTGTTTTCATTGACCCGATCTGCCAAAATCAAAAGCAAGGCCGTAATCATCAACATGGCTCCAACCAGAGCGATTTTACCATCAAAAAGAGAGGCGATGAAACCCTCAAAAAAAAGACCGATGATCACCGCTGGTATCATGGAAAGAATAATTTTCATGCTGAAATTCAAACTCTCCCCTTTTTTAAAATACAATAAATCGGAAAGGATCAATGCGATGTCTTTTCTGAACACAAAAATGGTGCTGAAAGCAGTTGCAGCATGGAGGGTGATGGTGACCAACAAGCCCTGTTGTTGTTCATAATCACTTCCGAAAATGGCCTTGACCAATTCCAAATGTCCGCTAGAGGAGACCGGTAAAAACTCAGTTAGACCTTGAACGACTCCAAGAATCAATGTTTCTAGCGCACTCATTTACTTTTTTTTGAGGGCGTTAAGATGGCATAAATGGCCAATCCAAAGCCTGTCAGAACGATGGTGGGTGCCAATCTGATTCTGCGAAAATTAAAAATTTCTGGGTTATAAACATTAGGGTCATCGCTACCGCCTCCCGCCATAAGGATAAAACCCAAGGCAATCACTGCTATGGAGAGGAGCAAAAAACGATAATTTCTTTTGCTGAACAAGAGTTCTTTTTTTGGTGTCGGGTCACTCATCTTAAAAGATTAATTTACTGCGTCAGACTTTAGATTCAGATAACGTTGTGTGGCAAAGAAAGTACTTATAATTGTGATCCCCAAACCCAAAAGAAATACGCCTGCAAAAACCACTGCCGGTTCCAGTGGGTTTTCGAAAATTTGCAATTCGGGAAATCGTTTTTCCATTTCATAAAGAACCAAAGCCATGCCCAACATGGCAATAATGGCCCCTATAGTACTCATCAATAGGTGGGTTTTGATAAAGGGCCTGCGGATAAAGCTTTTGGTGGCTCCTACCAGTTGCATGGTTTTGATGATCATTCTTTTGGAGTAGATCGACAGTCTAATAGAACTATTGATCAGAAGCACGGCAACAAGAATGAAGATACCACTGGCCAAGAGCATCCAAAATGTAATTTTTTTGATGTTTTGATCCAATAGCTCAAGCAGTGGCCGATCGTAAACTACTTCATTTACATAGCTGTAAAGAGTAATGTCTTTGCTGAGTTTGGAAACCACGGCAGGATTCAAAAATGACGCTTTAAAGTAAACGTTTATAGAGCTGAGCAACGGATTGTATCCCAGAAACTCCATAAAGTCCTCCCCGATTTCGTTGGCGTGTCTCTTGGAAGCCTCTGTTTTGGATACATAAATGACCTTTTTGGTCGCGGCGTTCAAGCGTAGGGTTTTTTGCAATTGCTTCAGTTCGATTTCTTTGGCAGCGTCTTTGACATAAATTGTCATAACGATTTGTTCCTTGAAGTGATCCGCCACTTTTTTCGAATTGACCAACAGAATCCCAATGATACCGGTTAGAAATAGTACCAAAGAAATACTTACCACCACTGAGAAATAGGTGGAAATCAGTCTTCGTTTATTGAATTTTTCTTCCGACAGTTGGCTCATAAGGAAGGTTTATTTCAGTAAAATTAAAAAACCATCACTAAAAAGAAGCTTGACTGCCGGAAACTTTTTTTCCTTTCCTTAATAAGCGTATTTTTACGCATTCAAAAAACCAGCCTTGATGAATTACGATTTTCTGCAAATTGAAAAAAAGTGGCAAGACTTTTGGTCGACCCACAAAACCTTTAAGGCAGACAACCATAGCGATAAACCCAAGTATTATGTATTGGATATGTTTCCCTATCCCTCTGGGGCAGGACTGCATGTGGGGCATCCCTTAGGGTATATTGCCAGTGATATTGTCGCGCGATTCAAAAGGCACTTGGGTTTTAATGTTTTGCATCCACAAGGCTATGATTCTTTTGGACTACCAGCAGAGCAATACGCCATTCAGACTGGACAGCATCCCGCCAAAACAACTATTGCCAACATCAATAGATACCGTCAACAGCTCGACCGAATGGGATTTTCCTTCGATTGGGATCGAGAGGTGAGGACTTCAGAACCGGATTACTATCGATGGACACAGTGGATATTCTTGAAGTTATTTGATTCCTATTATGATCTCGAGGCCGATAAGGCAATTCCTATTTCATAATTGATCCTCAGCTTTGAAAAGGAAGGAAATATAAAAGTAAAAGCGCATTGTGACAAAGATACTCCTGTTTTTAATGCCCAAGATTGGAAAGCCTTTGACCATGAACAGCAACAAAAAGTTTTACTCAACTACCGACTCACCTATTTATCCGAAACACAAGTCAATTGGTGTCCTGCTTTGGGAACGGTTTTGGCCAATGACGAAATTGTAAATGGAGTTTCAGAGCGTGGAGGTCATCCTGTAACCAAAAAGAAAATGCGTCAGTGGAGTATGCGCATTGGAGCCTATGCCAACAGACTTTTGTTGGGGTTGGACGAATTGGACTGGTCGGATTCCCTCAAAGAAATGCAAAGGAATTGGATTGGAAAATCGGTAGGGGCCAGCATTTATTTTGAAATTGAAAATCATCCTGAGAAATTGGAGGTTTTTACTACCCGGCCCGATACTGTATTTGGAGTCACCTATATGACCCTTGCCCCAGAGCATGAGTTGGTCACAAAAATTACCCGTCCAGAACAGCAAAAAGCTGTTGCGGATTATACCGCTAAAGTCGCTCAGAAATCCGATCGCGAACGCCAAGCCGATGTCAAATCGATTAGTGGTGTATTTACAGGAGCCCATGCTCTTCATCCTTTTACTGGAGCACCAATTCCCATTTGGATTGGGGAGTATGTTTTGGCAGGATATGGAACTGGTGCAGTCATGGCAGTGCCTTCTGGAGACCAAAGAGATTTTGATTTTGCCACCTATTTCAATTTACCGATTATCAATATTTTCGAGGGGGTTGATGTGTCCGAAGGTGCCTTTGTCGATAAAGGGAATGTAAAATTGACCCATTCTGATTTTTTAAACGGTTTGGATTTCAAGGCAGCACTGGAAAAAGTCATTGCCGAGTTGGAATCCAAACAATGTGGCAAAGGTTCGGTAAATTATAGACTTAGAGATGCTGTTTTCAGTCGCCAAAGATATTGGGGAGAGCCTATTCCTATTTACTTTAAGGGAGATGTCCCCGTACCTTTACCAGAGCAACACTTGCCTTTGGAATTGCCCGAAGTAGAAAAATACCTCCCTACCGAAGATGGAAAACCTCCCTTGGGGAATGCCAAAATATGGGCATGGGATGAGATCAATGAGGAATTGGTTTCCGCAGATAGAATCGACCATCAATCGGTCTTCCCATTGGAACTCAATACCATGCCTGGATGGGCGGGGAGTTCTTGGTATTTCAACCGTTATATGGATGCCCAAAATCAAAAGGAATGGGTAGGTTCCAGAGCTTTGGACTACTGGAGTAAAGTAGATTTTTATATGGGAGGTAGTGAGCATGCTACGGGTCATCTTTTATACTCTAGATTTTGGCAAAAAGTACTTTTTGACTTGGGATATGCTCACACGGGGGAATATGCTAAAAAGCTCGTGAATCAGGGAATGATCCTTGGCAATTCTGCTTTTATGTACCGCAAAAAAGGCACCCAAACTTTTCTTTCCAAAGGCTTGATTGGCAATCAAGAAGTAGAACCCATACACGTGGATGTAAGCTTGGTCAATACCCAAGACGAGTTGGACGTGGAGGCGGTTAGAAATTGGCAAAAAGATTTTCAAAAAGCAGACTTCGTGCTTGAAAACGAAAAATATATTGTGGGTAGAGAGGTTGAACAAATGTCCAAGTCAAAATACAATGTAGTCAATCCCGATGAAATTTGTGACACCTATGGTGCCGATACACTCAGGATGTATGAAATGTTTTTAGGCCCCATTGAGCAGGACAAACCCTGGAATACTGCTGGAATTTCGGGGGTGCACAACTTCCTCAAAAAATTCTGGAGGTTGTTTTACCAACAAGATCAGTGGTTGGTAAGTGAACAAGCTCCCAGTCCAGAAAGCTTAAAAATACTGCATCAGACCATCAAAAAAATAACTGACGACATTGGACGCCTATCTTTCAATACCTGTGTCAGTAGTTTTATGATCTGTATCAATGAATTGACGGCCTTAAAATGTTCAAATAAAGCAGTTTTGGAACCTCTATTGGTATTGCTTTCCCCATTTGCTCCTCATTTTTGTGAAGAGTTATGGCAAAAGTTGGGGCATAGCCAGAGCATCGAATTTGAGCCTTTTCCTGTTTTCGATCCCACTAAGGTTGAGGAGACTGCCAAAGAATACCCAGTTTCCTTCAATGGAAAAATGCGTTTTACCCTCAAGTTTTCCTTAGACATGGGGGTAGAGGAAATCAAGGAGGCGGTAATGAAGGAACAACGTACATTGGATCAAATTGATGGAGCTACGCCCAAAAAAATCATAGTAGTTCCTGGAAAAATCATAAATATTGTCATCTGATGAGTGATTTGCATATTGAAATTATCGGGCTGATTGCCGCCACTTTTACCACCATTGCCTTTGTGCCTCAGTTTCTCAAAATATGGAAAAAACGCGACGCCAGTGGTGTTTCTGTTTCCATGTATGTGATCATGTTCATCGGAATTTGTATTTGGTTTTGCTATGGAGTTTTGATCGAAAGTATTGCTGTAATTACGGCCAATGTAGTTTCTGGCATACTACAAATGTTCATCATCGTATTTACTCTAATCCACCGCAATAATAATTGAAGAATTTTTTACAATTGAATTTGCCTTTTGATCTGCTGGTTGAGTGAAATAAAGGTCTCTGTTCTGGACACCCCATCTATGGTTTGAATTTCGTGGTTCAATAGGGTCATCAAATGTTCATTGTCCTCACAAAGTATTTTGATTAAAACACTCCAATGGCCAGTAGTGTAGTGACATTCGATCACTTCGGGAATTTTTTCGAGCTGTTTTACAGCCTCTGGATTCCGCATTGCTTTGTCCAAGTAAATACCGATAAAGGCCATTGTTTTGTAGCCCAGTATTTTGGGATTAATCACAACTTGAGATCCCGATATGAGTCCTGAATTCTCCAGTTTTTTGAGCCGTTGATGAACGGCTGCCCCCGATATTCCTGCAGTTTTTGAAATTTCATTGATTGACTTTCTCGCATCCCTCATCAATGCTCTGAGAATGATTTTATCCAAGCCGTCAATGACTACTCGCTCGTTTTTTGTCTTCAAAATCTATCTTTTAACCTTTATAAATCGAATTAAAACTCATATTTGTATTAATAAAATTAATAAATTATTCGATTGGAATTTATAGTATTAATTTTACATTAACTCTTATGAGAAAATATATTTTATCGGGAGGGGCTTTTGCCCTGTTAGCAGTAGTGTTGGGTGCTTTTGCAAGTCATGCCCTCAAAGCCTATTTTTCGCCAGAAGTTTTAGAATCTTTTCAAACCGGAATTCGATACATGATGTATCACGGATTGGCACTATTGATTTTTTCACAAATTCCTTTGGCCAGAAATCCTGTAATATTCAGACTGTTTTTTTGGGGTGTTGTCCTTTTTTCCTTCAGTATTTTTGCACTCTGTCTGGGGAAATTGACTTCTTTTGACTTAACGTGGATGGGTCCAGTTACCCCCATAGGAGGGAGTTTACTGATATTGGGTTGGACAGTATTGCTTTGGAAAGCTTTTAAGGATAAAACGAATTAGGGAAGTTTATCTATTTACCGTTGCTACTGATGTATTTTTATATGGCCATGGGCATAGAGGGAGTGTCGGGGGTGGGAGCTTTGATATCGATTCTCAACTTAGCTTTGTCGGCAGCAAGGACGGTGGCATTACCATAGGCTGCAATTCGGGTGTTGTTTTGTTCAAAATCAGGGAAATTCTTAAAAAGAGATTCGATTCCCGAAGGACTAAAAAATACCAAAACATCGTAGTAAACATCTCTCAAATCGGAAAGATCACTCACCACAGTTTTATATAAAGGTGCACGAGTCCAGTCAATCCCCATTTTGTTTAGACAGTCTGGAATACTCGGTTTGAGAACATCCGATGAAGGGAGTAAGTACTTTTCTTTTTCAAATTTTTTAAATACAGCTTCTAAATCGGTGATGCTTTTCTCACCTACATATATTTTGCGTTTTCTGTAAACCACATATTTTTGAAGGTAATAGGCCACTGCCTCGGACTGGCAAAAATATTTGGTGGAGTCAGGTACTTTATAACGCATTTCTTCTGTGATTCTAAAGAAATGATCTACGGCGTTTCTACTGGTTAGAATGATATTGTCAAAATCAGAGAAATTGATTTTTTGCAACCTCACTTCCTTTGCCGACAGACCTTCTACGTGAATAAAGGGACGGAAATCAATTTTCAGTTTATGCTTTTCTTGTAATCTAGAGTAGGGAGACTTCTTACTGGCAGGTTCAGGCTGAGAAACCAAAATAGTCTTCACTTTCATATTTCTTCTAAATTTTGCTTTTGTCTAATAAATCGTCTTGTAGAGCCAAAGCCAGGGCGCGATTTAGAAAGCACAAAGATACAAAATTAAATATACTATGCGGATTTGATGGAACCTAATGATTCTTAAGTAAACGGTGAGTTGTGTTACAAATACAAATAAGAGAATCAATATGATTATCAAGAAAAGAAAGTTCGAATTGTCAGGAAAACCGAAGTGATAGACCGAAAAAAGGAATAGAGCGTAGAGGCTGATCATTGCATAAAAACTGATGCCTCTGAAAACGGTTTGTAGAAAGAGTTCCAAATGATTTGAGCGCTGAAAAATGAGTTTGAGTAATCCATAACGAAGAACAACCACTGCCGAGATGAACAAAAGAAATGATAGAAATGAGATCCCTCCCAATAGGGAAAATAAGATTTTTTCGTAGAAAAAATAACTCAAAAGCGAGACGGTAATCAATGTTATGAATATCAAGATCAAGTTGAACATATGTAAGGGATTGGCATATTTCTCCTTGTCATAGATGTTGAAATAACTTTTGGATCTCCAAAAACACACCAGAAGTTTGAATTGATGGGGGTTTCTGTTAAATAGGTAAACACTGAGTGTGAAGATCAAAATGATCAAAACAGTAATCCAGTCTTGTTGTAGATGAATTTTTTCAGTCCATTGAAACATGAAATAAAATTAAGGAAGTATTTTAACTCTTCACTTTATTTCTAACTATTTAGTATTTTTACCCCTGCCTATGGACAAAGCCTTAGTTATCATTCCCACCTACAATGAGGTTGAAAACATCAAAACCGTTGTTGAAAAGACCCTCAAGGACAAAGCCTTTGACATTCTGGTGGTGGACGATTCCTCCCCGGACGGTACTGCCGATTTGGTTTTGGAACTGATGAAAACCCACTCCGATCGGCTATTTTTGGAGCAACGCGCCCTTAAAGAGGGCTTGGGAAAGGCCTATATTCATGGTTTCAAATGGGCTTTAGAAAAGCAATACGACTTTATTTTTGAAATGGATGCCGATTTGTCTCACGATCCCAAAGAATTGTCTCCAATGCTCGCCTATCTCAACTCTGATTATGATTTGGTCATTGGATCACGCTATGTCAAAGGCATCAATGTGGTCAACTGGCCTTTGAGTAGGATTTTACTCTCCTATTTTGCTTCTTTGTATGTCAGGTGGATTACCTTTATGCCCATCAAAGACCCCACTGCAGGTTTTGTCGGATATAGAAGAGAAGTTTTGGAGCAGTTGGATTTTTATAAAATAAAATTTGTAGGCTATGCCTTTCAGATCGAGATGAAATTTAAAATTTGGAAGAAAGGGTACAAATACAAGGAACATCCCATTATTTTCACCAACAGAGTGCTGGGGGTTTCCAAAATGAATGGAAGGATTATTTGGGAGGCGCTGTCTGCCGTTTTGATTTTGAGGATCAAAAGTCTATTTAACTAAACTCAATGAGGGAAATATTAATACAAAATGCCCAATTGGTCAATGAAGGTGAACTTTGCCAAAAAGACCTCTTGATTCGAGGGGAAAAAATCGCGAAAATCAGCCATCACATTGCCCCTACTGGGAGTGAGGAACTCATTGATGCTACGGGTCTTCATTTGTTGCCAGGTTGGATCGATGACCAAGTCCACTTTAGGGAGCCTGGTCTGACGCACAAGGCTACCATTGCCTCAGAGTCTCGTGCAGCGGTGGCAGGGGGGATTACCTCCTTTATAGAAATGCCCAATACCAATCCCCAAACCACTACCCAAAACGCCTTAGAGGACAAATTGGACAGGGCAGCAAAAACCTCCATCGCCAATTATGGTTTTCTCTTTGGTGGAACCAATGACAATCTGGAAGAAATCAAGACTTTTGATACCACCCAAGCGGCAGGACTCAAATTGTTTTGGGGGTCTTCTACTGGCAATATGTTGGTAGACGATGAACAGGTATTGCAAAAGATTTTTTCCAGTACCGACATCCCCATTGCCGTTCATTGCGAGGATGAAAACACCATCCGAAAAAACTTAGCGGAACACATCGCTCAATACGGAGACGATATCCCTATTGAAAAGCACCCAGAAATCAGAAGTGAGGCCGCTTGTTATCGTTCTTCTTCACGTGCCATTCACCTAGCCAAAGCCACTGGAGCTCGCTTGCATGTTTTTCATTTGTCTACGGCCATTGAAACAGAATTATTTTCCAACGAAAAGCCATTGGCAGAAAAGAAAATAACTGCCGAGGTCTGTGTGCATCACCTTTGGTTTTCGGAAGAAGATTATGCTCAAAAGGGAACCTTGATCAAATGGAATCCTGCGGTTAAAAAAGCCAGTGACCGAGAGGCTCTTTGGAAAGCCCTCAACGAGGACAAAATTGATGTATTGGCCACAGACCATGCCCCCCATACCCTTGAAGAAAAGCAAAACCCCTACACCAAAGCTCCGTCGGGGGGGCCTTTGGTGCAACACGCCTATGTTGCCCTATTGACCGCCGTACAACAGGGCAAAACTTCGCTGGAAAAGCTGGTCGAAAAAGCCTGTCACAATCCAGCAATACTGTTTAAAATTCAAAACCGTGGTTTTCTTCGTGAAGGTTATTTTGCCGATCTGGTTTTGGTCGATCTCAATAAAAAACATACAGTTGTCAAAGAAGATTTGCGCTATCAGTGCGGATGGTCTCCTTTTGAGGGAACTACTTTTGGAGCCACCATCATCAAGACCTTTGTCAATGGGAATCTGGTGTACGATGATGGAGAAATTATCGAAAGTGCATTGGGTAAAAAACTTACTTTTGATCGATGAACATGAAAAAAAATATTTTCCTTCTCTCCCTTGTAGTTTCTTCCTGTACAGCGACGGGGGACAACAAGCCGCCCAATGATTTGATCCCTCCCGATCAAATGAGCGAGGTTATGACGGACATTATTTTGATGAAAAACATCAAACGCGAAGCTTCCTATATTCAGGATAAAGAAGATCTTTTGGTGGCCGAATATCTCTATGAAAAACACGGTATCGATAGCGCACAATTGGCCTCCAGTCAATCCTATTATGCCAAAAACCCCAAAAAATACGTCCCTATTTTTAAAAAAATTCAATTGGAGCTCGACAGACTTAATGACAGCATTAATGAATCAATGCGCATCAAAGAGGAGTAGCGTTTTACTGTTGTTTCAATCCCTCAGTCGAAAATCAACTTTGTGATGGGGGAGTACTCAAAATCTACAAAGGATTTTATTTTGCTTCCGTCAATGGTTTTTTGCTCGTATTGACCAGAAATAATGGCGCGGGTCAAGAAACGTCTTCTGATGCCCAGCAGTTGCATCAGATGTTCCAATCCCCACAAGAAGTACAAAAAACCTTTGGGAATAAAAAACACCCTCGGACGAAAATCTCCGGATTTGAGGAGTGTTTCTACCATAACTTTTCCAGACCAATTTTCGGCTACCAAAATAAAGCGTTCTCCTTCGATTTTGGAATCCATCAGTTTATCCATAAGGGTGATGACATCTTGGATATTCACAAAAGCATTATTTCCGGTGGTACACCACCTCAAGCCTTTTTTGTGTCGTAGGAGTAATGTTTCAATGGGACTGTCTTTTCCCAGTACGATACCCGGATTGACGATGACTGCATTCAGCCCCTCTTGCATGGCCCGCCACACTTCCATTTCCCCTCCGTATTTGGAATAGGCATAAGGGTTTTTGTCGATATTGTTGTCCCAAGGGGTGTTTTCGTCGATGACTGATATAGAGGGGTCGTTGCCTAGGGCAGCTATGGAGCTGACATAAACCAATTTTTTGACCGAATGGGACAAACACAGATTGACCAAGTAGGCAGACCCTTTTTCATTGATCTCCAGTAGTTTTTTGGCATCGCGTTGTGCCAAGGAAATATAGCCAGCACAATGGTACACATGACTGATTCCCTCAAAGGCAGCATCCAAACTGGGCAGGTCTCTAAAGTCCGCTTTTCTCCAAGTGATTTTATCAAAGCGTTTTTGGGCATCGGCAAATTGAGATTCAAATTGTTTCCAAACCCTTTTTTTATTTGACTCATGTCGGAACATGGCCACGGGAAAAATGTCTTTTTGTGCCAAATGACACATCAAATGAGAACCGATAAATCCTGTTGCTCCGGTCAATAAAATCATAAACTAAAACTAATGCTTTTTAAAGAATAATTTTTTGTTTTAGGGCATAAATCTATCTTTGCTTTCAAATCAAAGCAATGCAGAAAAATTTTGTAGAAGAACTTCGTTGGCGAGGCATGTTGCACGACATTATGCCCGAAACAGAGGATCATTTGAACCAAAACATCACATCGGGTTATATTGGTTTTGATCCAACGGCCGATTCCCTTCACATTGGTAGCTTGGTGCAAATCATGATTTTGATCCATTTTCAAAGGGCGGGTCATAGGCCTATTGCTCTAGTGGGTGGAGCCACAGGAATGATTGGCGATCCTTCTGGAAAGTCCGACGAAAGAAATCTTTTGGATGCAGAGGCATTACAGAAAAACGTGGATGGCATTAGAAACCAACTGCAAAAATTTCTTGATTTTGATCCCGCCAACCCCAAAGCGGCTCAATTGGTCAACAACTATGATTGGACCAAAGACTTCAGTTTGATCGATTTTTCTCGTGATATTGGTAAGCATTTGACCGTCAACTATATGATGGCCAAGGACTCCGTAAAAAAACGCCTTGGCAGCGATGCCAAAGTGGGCATGTCTTTTACCGAATTTACCTACCAATTGCTGCAGGGCTATGACTTTTTACACCTCTATCAAAACATGAACTGCAAGTTGCAAATGGGCGGCAGTGATCAGTGGGGGAATATCACCACGGGAACAGAATTGATCCGACGCAAGTTGGGCGGAAAATCCTATGCCATCACCTGTCCATTAATAACCAAGGCCGATGGAACAAAATTTGGGAAAACAGAAGGGGGTAATGTTTGGTTGGACAAGACCCGAACCTCTCCCTACAAGTTTTATCAGTATTGGTTGAACGCTTCTGACGAGGATGCTGAAAACTACATTAAAATTTTCACCCTTTTGAACAAGGTCACCATAGAGGGTTTGATCGTGCAACACCAAGAAAACCCTCATATGAGGTTACTGCAAAAAACCATTGCCGAGGAGGTCACCCGTATGGTTCATTCTGAGGAAGATTTACAAAAAGCCATTCAAGCCAGTCAAATTTTATTCGGTCGATCCACGGCTGAGGATTTAAGAAACCTTGATCGCCAAACCTTTTTGGAGGTCTTTGAAGGGGTTCCCCAGTCGGAGATTTCTCGTTCTGATTTGAACAATGGCATTGACATGATCGCCTTGTTGGCTTCCCACACCTCCTTTTTAAAATCCAATGGAGAGGCCCGTAGGGCACTGAGTGAAAACTCCATTTCTGTAAACAAAACCAAGGTAAATGAGAGTTATGCCATTGGATCTAGTGATTTGATCGATGACCAATACATTTTACTACAAAGGGGTAAAAAAAATTATTTTATTGTAAAGGTCGTCTAGACCACCATTAAGTTGCACCCCCGTATTTCTGTTGCATCCAAACGTCCCAAGACTTCAAAGCGTGAGTTGGAATGAATCCTGCCGAGGTCTTCTGTTGCAATAAAAGCGCAGCTGTCGCGGTTGGCCAGATCAATGACATTCAACCCCCCGCTTTGTCCCCAAGGGAGCAGATGGAAAGGATCTTGATTCTCCCGGGCAGAGACTCGCATCCAGGGGGGACATTCAAAAACCCCTTCCCCTTTGGAATAGGCTTGAGAGAGTAATTCGGTCATCCCGTACTCCGAGTAAATTTTGGAAACTCCAAAACCCTTTTTCAGTTGGTCGTGCAAGGCCTCGCGGGTCAATTCTTTTCTCCTGCCTTTCATTCCTCCGGTTTCCATAATCCAGGTATGCTGAAGGTTAAATGAATACTGCTCTACCAAATCCAGTAGGGCGAAAGATACCCCCAACAACAGTGTTTTTTGACCTTTTTCTTCCCCTTGGTCGATGGTTTTTTTCAGGGATTCCCATTGATTGAGGTAAAAACCGCTTTCTGGCTGAGCACTATTGCGGATCATATCATTGGCCATATAAATGAGAGAGGAACCCGATCTTTCCATATAAGAGGGCAAAAGAGCCAGTACTCTAAAATCTTCAATGGCTCCAAAAAAATGTTCAAATCCCTTGCGGAAACTCATTTGATAATCTTCCAGTTGACGGTAATAATGCTTTGAAGGACTTCCGCCGGAGGTGGTACTGGAACTAAAAAAATCCATATTTTCTGACGCAAAGGAGCATATCCTTTTTGATTTGAAAAAAGAAATGGGCAGATAGGGAATGTCTTTTACTGCAGCAACTTCAGAAGGGTGACAGTTGATCAGATCACAAAAAGATCGGTAAACCTTGTTGTTTTCGTATTGAAAATAAAAGGTTTTTACGGCCAAAGCTTCAAAGGCAGCTTGGCTGTCGATTTCCCAAAAATTTTCCAAATTTTCGATGATCATTTTGTTGGCACAATCAAGGCACCACCAAACGGCTCAATCCTTGTTGGGATCCCTGTTGGATTTTCACAATGTAGATCCCACTGGTGAGGTTGTTGGGCATTACATAATTCTCATAAGTGGTGATTTGAAAAACCACTTCACCCAAAATATTGAGAATCACTATGTTTTTGATGTCAGTAGGATGGGAGACAACGTGGAGCTTACCCCCTGCATAGGGATTGGGATACAACTGAAAGCTTAATTTTTCTGTCGAAATAGCACTACTAGAATCCCCTTGTGCATTTTGTGCAGTAACAAAATGCATTGAGAGAAGATACAAAAAGAGCAGTGCAAGTCGCAAAGTCAGATTTTTATTAGATAAATTTTCCCAAATTTAATAAAATTAATGTCGATTATGATTTGTGAACGCTTACAAACGTATTTTTAACCCTATGAAGGGATAAATCTTTATATTAGTAAATTAGAGAATTGATGAAAAAAAAGGATATTAAAATATTGTTGGTTGACGATGAACCCGATGTTATTGAGATCATAAGATACAACCTAGAACAAGAGGGATACAACGTAAAGACAGCCTCCAATGGATAAGAGGCCCTACAGAAGGCTCAAAAAAACACCCCTCATTTAATCATCATGGATGTGATGATGCCTGAAATGGATGGTATTGAAGCCTGTGAAGAATTGCGTAGCGATCCTACTTTTAACGACACAATCATCATGTTTCTCACCGCTAGGGGGGAAGATTATTCCTACGTAGCGGCTTTTGATGCTGGCGCAGACGACTATGTTACCAAGCCCATCAAGCCCAAAATCATTGTTTCCAAAGTCAAAGCTCTTTTACGTCGCCTCAAAAAAGAAGAAGAAAATCAAGATAAAATCCAACTGGGCAAACTCATCATTGAAAAAGAACAGTATGAAGTCACCCACAAAGGGAAAACCTTCTCCTTACCCCGAAAAGAATTTGAACTCCTTTACCTTTTGGCTTCCAAACCAGATAAGGTGGTCAAAAGAGAAAAAATCATGGAAGTCGTTTGGGGGAGTGAAGTAGTAGTGGGGGATAGAACCATAGATGTTCACATCCGAAAACTCAGAGAAAAAGTGGGGGACAAATATTTCAAGACTGTCAAAGGCGTGGGTTATAAATTTGTTCAACCCTCCAAATAATTCCCGTTTTGAGAATTAAGAATTTTAGAGTTGCATTTCGTTTGTCGGCCATTTTGGTTGGATTGTTGGTCTTGATGATGACTCTTTTATTTTTAGTCATCGACCTAAAACCCGATACCGAAATTCTGCTGTTGGTGGCAATTATGCTTTTGTTATTCTTTATTTTTTCAGTGTTCCTAATCAATTATCGAATTGAAAGGTTTATTCTCAATAAAATCAAGGGCATTTACAACGATCTTTCTCCCTCGGGCGTATCAATGAGCCAACAAATTGTTCAATCTGATATGGAGGCTCTTCGGGAAAGTGTTCAAAAGTTTGCCGACGACAAAAAACTAGAAATTGAGACCCTCAAAGAAAAGGAAGACTACCGAAAGGAATTTATCGGAAATATATCCCATGAACTAAAAACCCCTTTGTTTACCATACAGGGCTATGTACTCACTTTGTTGGAGGGAGCCATTGGAGACAAAAATGTCAGAGAAAAATACCTCAAAAGAACGGCTAAGGGTGTGTAACGCTTGATTTATGTGGTCAAAGATTTGGACTTGATCACCCAATTTGAATCTGGTATTAAAACCATCGACAGGACTTTTTTTGACATCAATGAGTTGATCGAAAACGTTTTTGATTTGCTCGAGATGCAAGCCATTAAAAACAAAATTTCAATCGGTTTTGATCGGGAGTACACCCAGTCTTATCAGGTTTTTGCCGATGAAGAAAGGATACAGCAGGTATTGACCAATTTGATTGTCAATTCACTGAAGTATGGCGTAAAAAACGGAAAAACTGAAGTGAGCTTGGAAGAACTGAACGAAGAAAAGATATTGGTCAAGATTTCTGACAATGGGGAAGGGATAGCAGAGGAGCACTTGCCCCGACTTTTCGAGCGTTTTTATCGGGTGGACAAATCTGGAAATCGGAAAGCAGGAGGTTCGGGATTGGGCTTGTCCATCGTCAAGCACATTATCGAAGCCCATCAGGAAAAACTTTTGGTCGAAAGTACCCCCGGGGCAGGGTCCGAATTTTCTTTTTCCCTCCAGCGGGTCACCAAAGAGGTAAGATCTACCCAAGATTAATTTCTCATTGGCTAAATTTGTCATCTGATTTAAGGCCATGGGAAGTAAAAACAAACTCAAACGATTTAAGGAGAATCAAACCTTCAAAAACGTCATTCAGCCTTCGCGAGAGCAATTAGAAAAAGATGCTTTTGAGCTCAAAGGCCACTGGCACCAAAAGTATTTTGGGAATGACCGCCCCATCGTATTGGAGTTGGGCTGTGGAAAAGGGGAGTACACCCTCCATTTGGCCACTCAAAATCCCGACAAGAATTTCATAGGTATTGATATCAAAGGCGCACGCTTTTGGAGGGGTGCCAAAACAGCACTGGAAGAAAACAGGGAAAATATTGCCTTTGTCCGTGCGCAAATCGAGTTGATTGATACCCTTTTTGCCGATGGTGAAGTGTCCGAGATTTGGATCACCTTTCCCGATCCGCAGATCAAATTCAAAAGAAGCAAACACCGATTGACCCATCCAGCTTTTTTGAATCGATATCAAAAGATACTGCAAGATCAGGGCAGTGTTCATCTCAAAACCGACAGCGCCTTTTTACACGGTTATACTTTGGGATTGATGCACGATCCGGCCTACCACTTGCTTTATGCCCACCACGACATTTACAACAATCCCCATGCTCCGCAAAGTGCGGTGGCAATACAAACCTTCTATGAAAAAATGTTTTTAGAGCAAAACATACCCATCACCTATCTTCAATTTCAATTCAACTGATGTCTTTATTTTTTGATCAGGTCTATGCAGTCGTTCAAAAGATTCCGCCTGGGAGGGTTACTTCCTATGGTGCCATCGCCCGTTATTTGGGTCATCCCCAGAGTGCTAGAATGGTAGGTTATGCCATGAACGCCTCCCATCAGCGGCCCGAAGTGCCCGCCCATCGGGTTGTCAACCGCAATGGTTTATTGACTGGAAAGCACCATTTCCCTGGATCCAAATTGATGCAACAACTTCTCGAAAATGAGGGAATCTCCGTTAAAAATGATCAAATCATTGATTTTAAAGACTTTTTTTGGGATCCCAATGCGGCCCTACCACCCTTTGAAATCTAAACTTTTGTTTCCGAGTAGATTAGAGTATATTTGTAATTCCAAAAATAAGTTGGCTGGAGATGAAATTGAACAAGCAAGAGGTGGTGCAAGCCTTGAAAACAATCACTGCACCAGGAGCAGGAGAAAACTTGATTGACAGCAAGGCCGTGACCAACATTATGGTCTTCGCAGATGAGATCGACATTGATGTTCGTTTGACCAATCCTAGCCTACAAGCCCGAAAAAAATTAGAGGTCACCATTATGGAAGTACTGCATGAAAAAGTTCATTCCAAGGCCAAAATCAAAATTAACACCAAAGTAGAAACTCCTGCTCCAGCAGCACCCATCAAGGGTCAGCCCATAGCTGGTATAGATTCCATTATTGCGATCTCTTCTGGAAAAGGAGGCGTAGGAAAATCTACCGTAACAGTCAATCTGGCGGTTACTCTTGCCCAAATGGGTTGTAAAGTTGGGATTTTGGATGCCGATATTTATGGCCCTTCCATACCCACCATGCTCGATCTGGAGGGCAAAAGACCCCTATCGGTCAATGTGGACGGTAAATCCAAAATGGCACCAGTAGAAAATTATGGAGTCAAGGTCTTGTCCATCGGATTTTTCACCCAACCCAACCAAGCGGTGGTTTGGCGTGGCCCAATGGCAGCCAAGGCTCTCAATCAAATGATCTTTGACGCCGACTGGGGAAACCTAGATTTTTTACTCATTGACCTTCCGCCGGGTACGGGTGACATTCACCTGAGTATAGTACAATCTCTTCCCTTGAATGGGGCGGTGGTGGTCAGTACTCCCCAAAATGTGGCTTTGGCAGATGCCAAAAAAGGAATCGCCATGTTTACACAAGCAAATATAGATGTCCCAGTTTTGGGCATTATCGAAAATATGGCCTATTTCACCCCTGAGGAATTGCCCGATAATAAATATTACATTTTCGGGAAGCAAGGCGCAGAAAATTTGGCTGCAGACAAAAACGTACCCTTCCTCGGTGCTTTGCCATTGGTGCAATCAGTGAGAGAAGCGGCCGATGTGGGAAGACCTGCCGCATTGCAAGAGGCCACGCCTATTCAGCAGTCCTTTACCGAGGTCACCCAAAACTTGGTGACCCAATTATTGAAAAGAAATACCACCTTACCACCAACCAAGGCCGTAGCCATCACCAATATGGTGGGTTGCGCCGCCGTAAAATAACACAAATGGATACACAACAAATAGAAGAGAAAGTACTGATAGCATTGGAAGAGATTCGTCCTTTTTTGGCCTCAGACGGCGGGGACATTTCTTTGGTTGCTATCGAAAATGACAAAAAGGTAAAGGTAAAGCTCCACGGAGCCTGTGTTTCCTGTACTGTCAATCAGATGACTCTTAAGTCGGGGGTAGAGATGACCATCAAAAAATACGTTCCTCAGATCGAGGAGGTTGTCAGTGTTGACCCTGCCTAGCCCATGATCAAAACGGACATCATCATTATTGGAGCCGGGCCTACTGGTTTGTTTGCGGTGTTTGAAGCAGGATTGTTAAAGTTAAAATGCCACCTGATCGATTCCCTCCCCAAAGCCGGAGGGCAGTGTGCCGAAATCTATCCCAAAAAACCCATCTATGATATCCCCTCCCGCCCCGAAATTTTGGCGGGCGACTTGGTCGATCAGTTGATGAAACAGATCCAACCCTTCCAACCCGGTTTTACGTTGGGGGAAACCGCTCAAGAAATCGAAAAAAAGAAAGACGGTAGCTTTGTGGTTACCACCAATAAGGGTACCCAGCACCAAGCCCCTGTTGTTGCCATCGCTGGAGGTTTAGGGACTTTCGAACCGCGTAAGCCCGACTTGGCCGATTTGGCAAAATGGGAGGACAAGGGGGTGGACTATATCATCCGTGAGCCCGAAAAATACCGCAATCAAAAAGTACTCATTGCCGGAGGTGGGGATTCGGCACTGGATTGGACCATAGTGTTGGCAGACATAGCCCAAAGTGTTACTTTGGTGCACCGCCGCAACGAATTTAGAGGTGCGCTCGATTCGGTAGAAAAAGTGCAAGCCCTCAAAGACCAAAACAAAATCCAACTCATCACTCCTGCCCAAGTCACCGCTTTGGAGGGCGAAAAGCACTTGTCCTCTGTAACCATTAACCATGAGGGAACTTCCCTAGCACATCCTGTGGATTATTTTATTCCCCTTTTTGGATTGACTCCCAAACTGGGTCCCATCGCCCAATGGGGATTGGAAATTGAAAAAAACGCCATCAAAGTGGACAACAGTCTGGACTATCAAACCAATATTCCTGGAATTTACGCCATTGGCGATGTCAACACCTATCCGGGGAAACTCAAACTAATACTTTGTGGCTTCCATGAAGCTACTTTGATGTGCCAAAGTGCCTTCCAGCGCATTTATCCCGACAAAAGAAACGTTCTCAAATACACTACTGTAAGTGGAATTTCAGGATTCGACGGCAGTCGAAAAGAAGCCCAAAAATCAACCATCAAAACCATCGAATAAATGGAAATCAAAATCACAGTAATTGACCGGGAGGGGGTATCCCATCAACTCGATGCCCCCACCGACATGGCAATGAACCTAATGGAGGTGTGTAAAGCCTACGAATTGCCCGTGGAGGGGACTTGTGGTGGAATGGCCATGTGTGCTTCTTGCCAGTGCTATGTGTTGAGCGATCATCCCCTGAATGAGAAAAGTCCAGATGAAGAAGCCATGCTGTCCGAGGCTTTCCACGTTAAAGAAAACAGCCGCCTTGGGGGTCAAATTCCTATGGATAAAAAACTAGAGGGACTAAAAGTTGAATTAGCTCCTGAATAATCAGAATCCTTTCCATATTAGCCCCTCGTTTAGTGTAGGAAAATTCCTCTAATTTTAGAGGAACCCTTGCTGTCGATTGATCCCAAATAACCCTCCTCTTAGAAAAAATCGCTAGGTTTTAAAACCTAAAGGTTGATTTCCCACACGTTTAAATTCAAGTCAGTTTCTCGAAAACCCAGCCGTTTAGCGTACCTGCGATACCGAAGTAAACTACGTTCCATGCCGCATCGACCAAAGTGCCCTGAATGTCGAGTAATTCCATGGTGCCTAGCATCACCATATTGATACCTAGTCCTACAAAAATACCGGGTAAAGCCCCGAATTTAAAGCCACTCTGGAGGTTGTAGTTCCCTTGTGCCCACTTTCCGTAGATCAGTGACAAGAGGTAGGCTTCTATCAAAACACCAAGGGTGATATAGTTCATATCTGCCTCCATCATAGCGGGCATATTGACATAGTGTTGAGAGAAAAAATCGGTGGCCAGACTGTCGTAAAAAATCCACCCACCAAAAAACAAAAAGATAAAACCAATAAGGGTTCCGAATAAGGTTGCTCTTGATAACATGATAATTATAGATTTGGTTGCAATACCAATTTACAAAAAATTGAGTAAAACAATCCCTGCATTGAGGTAAGTGGCAAAAACAACCCAAATCAAATAGGGATAAAGCAGTCGTGCGGCAAGAAGATCAACGATTCTGAACTGTTGTATGGTTCTGACAATCAAAAACAGCAGGACTAGAATCACCACCATAGCCCAGATGGGATTCCTCAGTCCGAAAAAAACTAAGGACCAAAGTCCATTGACCAAGAGTTGGAATCCAAAGTGGTAAACTGCACTTTTGACCCAGCGGTGGTGGATACCATAATTCCATATCCGCCCCACGGCAATCCCCATCAGCAGATAGAGCACTGTCCAAACGGGTGCAAATATCCAATTCGGGGGGTTAAAAAAAGGTTTTTCCAAGCTTGCATACCACGTATTGACGGAGCTTTGTGTGGCCTGACCCGCCAAAAAGCCCACCAACATAGAGACGATTACACCGCCGACAATGGAAAAAAGTAACTTCCTTTTCATCTTCAAAGCTAATCATTTTCATTCGGCTATATTTTTTTCCACCCCGGCCATCAATTATCTTTGTGATCCATGAGTAAGAAATCATTTGTTTTCAATGATCCCATAAAGGGACATTATCAGACCCAATGGCAGGCACCCAGCAACATTGCCTTGGTCAAATACTGGGGAAAACACGGCCAGCAACTGCCCCAAAACCCCTCCATCAGTTTTACCCTTTCCCAATGTGTGACCACTACTGCGGTAAGCTTTTCCCCGCGTCAGACCGGTGAAACGGCCTTTGACTTTTTGTTTGAACAAAAAAAACAACCCGCATTTCACCCCAAGATTCAACAGTTTTTGGAGCGGATCACCCCCTATTTCCCAGCTTTGGAAGGACATCGGCTGTCGATTTCCAGCCAAAACTCCTTTCCCCACAGCAGTGGCATCGCTTCCTCTGCATCGGCCATGGCAGCATTGGCGCTATGTATCGTGGATTTCGAAAAACAGTTTCACCCCCTCTGGACGGAGGAGGCTGCTTTGCAAAAAGCCTCATTTTTGGCCCGACTGGGGTCGGGGAGTGCCGCAAGAAGTATTGCAGGACCCCTAATGGTATGGGGACAAAGCAAGGCTTTCCCCCAAAGCAACGACCACTATGCCATTGCGCCCGCTGTGGAATGGCACCCCATTTTCCACGATTATCAAGACACGGTATTGATTGTGGACAAAGGACAAAAAAAGGTGAGCAGCACCCTGGGTCATGGACTGATGCAGGGCCACCCTTTTGCTGCCCAACGATTTGAACAAGCCCATAGCCACCTTGAAGAGATTAAAGCTGCACTCACTACCGGCGATCTGGAGCGTTTTATTGACCTGACTGAAGCCGAGGCCCTTACCCTCCACGCCATGATGATGACCTCCAATCCACGCTTTGTATTGATGCAACCCAATACCTTGGCCCTACTCCAAAAAGTCTGGGATTTTAGAGCTCAAACAGATTTGCCCTTGTGCTTTACCCTTGACGCGGGAGCCAATGTTCACCTGCTCTATCCCCGTCAAGACCGCAATCCCATTATGGATTTTATCCAAAAAGAGTTGCTTGTTCATTGTCAACAGGGACAATACATTGAGGATCAAGTGGGAAATGGTGCCAAAAAAAATTAGCTTAGTAGTGTGAAAGAACCCTTATTTTTTGCGAAAATTCTACTCTTTGGAGAATATGGTATCATCAAAGACTCCAAAGGGCTTTCCATTCCCTACAATTTTTTTAAGGGAACCCTCAAGTGGGCCGAGGAGGAAACCGAGGTCACCCTTGCCTCTCACCAAAGTTTGTGTGACTATACCGAATACCTCAAGGGTTTACCAGAAGAATTACTGCGTTTGGATTGGGAGGCCCTACAGGCCGATTTGGATCGCCGCCTTTATTTTGACAGCAGTATCCCTCAGGGCTATGGTGTGGGCAGCAGTGGAGCATTGGTCGCCGCCTTTTACGACCGCTATGCGGTGGACAAAATTTCCCCCCAAGCCGATCTGACCCCAGAAAAACTCAGCCGTCTCAAAAGTATTTTTGCTGCTATGGAATCCTATTTCCACGGCCAGTCCTCTGGTTTGGATCCCCTTAATAGCTATTTGAGTTTGCCCCTGCTGATTCACTCCAAGGACAAAATCGAAACCACTGGAATCCCCGCACAAAATGCCCAAGGCAAAGGGGCTGTTTTTCTGATAGATAGTGGGGGCAGCAGTGTCACCGCACCCATGGTTTCCCTCTTTTTGGAAAACATGAAAGAAGAAGGCTTTCGCAAGATGATGCGCGACGAGTTTACCCAAATGACCGACCGCTGTGTGGAAAATTTCCTCAAAGGCAACCTCAAATCCCTTTTGAGCAATATGAAATCACTGTCGGCTTTGGTTTTGCAATACTTTAAACCCATGATCCCAGCCCAATTTCACGAGCTGTGGAAAAAGGGACTGGAAACAAACGCCTACTACCTAAAGCTTTGTGGTTCGGGAGGGGGCGGATATGTGCTGGGATTTACCCAAGATCTGGAGGCGGCCCAAAAGGCACTCCAAGGCTACCGACTCGAAGTGGTTCATTACTTCTAAGCCCATGACCCCACCCAAGTCCCCTCGTCCTTTTCTGCTTTCACTCTTTGGACCTTTTCCCATGGTAAGGGGCTACAACATTGCCCTGCTGATCGCCGCCCAATACCTCAGTTCCCTCTACATTTTGGCCCCCCAAAGACCCTTTTGGTCGGTAATCCTCGATCCTCAACTCTTTGCGTTGGTTTTGGCCACCGCCTTTTCTACCGCGGCCGGATTCATCATCAACAATTTTTACGATGCCGAAAGAGACCGCATCAACCACCCCCAAAAATTCATGTTGGAGCACCTCATTTCACTGAGAAGTCAGTTGATGCTCTATTTTTTGCTCAACGGAGCCGCACTGATAGCGGCAGGTTTTGTCTCCTTTAAAGCACTGTTGTTTTTTGGATTTTTTACTTTCGCCATTTGGGGCTATAGCAGTAGTCTCAAACGCTTGTTTTGGATCAGTAACATCATCGCCTCGGCCTTGGTGGTTTTTCCTTTTTTTGCCATCACCCTCTATTTTAAAAACTTTCAATGGCTGATCGTTGATCACGCCCTCTATCTGTATTTCTTGATCCTGATCCGAGACATCGTCAAGGATTTGGAGAACTACAAAGGCGATTGGGTGACTTCCTACCGAACCTTGCCCATCGTTTTTGGACACAGCACCACCAAAATGATCCTGACTGTTTTGATACTATTGACCCATTTCCCCATCTACCGGCTCATTGGAAGTGGTTTGGGGCTGATGGTTTATTACTACTATTGGAGTGTGGTCTTTTTGGGCATTGTAGTGCTGTTGCTCTGGTGGAGATCGACGCAAAAAACGTACCTTTGGATCCACAATATGTTCAAAATCCACATCCTTATGGGGGTATTGGGCATCTATTTCATGTACAAATAAGAAAGTCGTGCCGGAAAATTTCAAAAAATCTGCCCCCAAGGGTGGAACTGCTTCCCCTGAGGGGATTCGTTTAAACAAATTCCTTTCCAATGCGGGCATTTGTTCGCGCCGTGAGGCCGATGGGTTGATTGCTATGGGCTTGGTGCAAGTCAACGGTAAGGTGGTGACCTAAATGGGATTGCGGGTGCAAAGAGGAGATCAAGTGCGCTATGACGACCAAAAGGTTAACAACAGTCCTCCCGTATATCTTTTGATGAACAAACCCAAGGGTTTTGTAGCGACTACCCAAGGCGGACAGATCAAAAAATCTGTGCAGGAGCTCATCCGCAGTACCCATTCCGAAAAAGTACCTCCAGTGGGGGATATGGGTCGAACGGTTACCGGTCTACTGTTGATGACCAACGACGAAAAACTACGCCAGAAACTGGCCGACCCCAAATCGCGTTTTCCTACCCTCTATCAGGTGATTTTGGATCAAAATGTTCAGGCTGCCGACCTGGAGGCATTGACCAAAGGCATTCGAATCCGGGACAAGGTGTACAAGGTCAAATCTGCGGCCTACATCCAAGGGGCCACCAAAAAGGAAATTGGTATCGAAGCCTCCAATCTCTCCCCGGGTTTGCTTAAAAAAATATTGGAACAAAGATCTCTAAAGGCAATGTCTATGGATCGGGTGCTACTGGCCGGATTGACCAAAAAAGACCTCCCCAGAGGCCGGTGGCGTGTCCTTACCGACAAAGAAATCCAATTCCTCAATATGATCTCCTAGAGACTCCCGACAATCTTCTTTTTTTTCGTAAATTGTAGTAACCCTAATCTTAGTTTTTTAAGGCATCCTCAATGCCCGAAAGGCTATTAAATACCTGCTTATGATTTATATTTTATCATTTCTTTTTATTCTGTGTTGCTTGATTGTTGCGATTAAGATTATCGATCAGTTCAAGGACGGCTTCGATTGGTTTTCTGGAGCCCTCTATTTTATCATCTTTTTGGTCACTTGTGGGCTTTTGTATGTGATGATCTTTGGGCTCTACTATGCCATTGTCAATTGAGTATCCCTTTTTGAAAGAATTTTCTTGCACGACAACTATTCGTTGAGCTGCCAGTCGAAAGGCAGGTAGCGAAACTTTGTTTTTTGATCAACTCCCGTACAGCCGTATTTTTGAAGCAGCGTCACCCTTTGTTTCAAAGCACCAAAATACCTAAAGTTCCACAGAAAGATCCTTGACAACCGGGTTTTGTCCTCGTGGCATTGGTTTTGGTCGGGGTCGTTCAAAAACTTCACTGCCGCCTCATCGAGTTGCCTTTCTAGGGTATTGCTCCGAAAGGCCTGCCTTGAAAGATCGGGGCCGGATGCCGTAGCGCGGTGCAAGGCAAAAAGGATACGGGGATCACCCATTTCCAACAATTGCCTTTCGATGCGCTCCAGACTCATAGAACGATCTCCCCAATGGAAAACAGCGGTTTTCCAAGGCTTGTCAATGTCGCGTATGCTTTCAAGCGGATGGTGTTTCAGTACCAGTGCCACCGTGGCAGCATTGTAAACGTTGATCCAATATGCCTTGCGGTCAGAAGCAGTCCAATAGGGCTGTGGAGGATGATCTTCAAGGGCCTTGAGGTAGGAAACCAACCCATGAACTTCTTTTTTCCAATCGCTGTAGTTGATCGCTCCTGTGGGAGCAACATAGCGCTCCAATTGACCCTCCCAACGCTCGTGTAAATTTCGCTGTGCCATTGACACACTTACCCATAATAACATTACAATCAAAGCCCGTAAAAACATAGTCTAAAGTAGTGATTATTGGAATTCTCGGACTTTTTTTATTTACCAATTAAATAGTAAATAAAAAAAGGAGGCAAAACCCCCAAAATTGAACCCACACCTGTCAATTATTGGGGGAAACACCTTTCGGTGTTTTTCCAACTGATGCATCAGTTGGGGTCGGAAAAATTGTCAATCAGCCACAGATCCATTTGCGCTACATTTTCGGCCTGATAGTATTGATTAAGATTTTGATCCTGGGCAAACAGTGTGGGTGTAAAGTCGATGTTGGCTTGAACAACCCATGGGCTGTCCCAAGATTTTTCATCGCAATAAATGGGCCATGGCGGATGCGCTGAAGTTCGATATAACTCTTCAAATAACCGATCTCTTCACCGAGATTGATGGCTTCTTTTTTGCTCAAATCCAAAGTCATGCGCAGCAAATTGGATAAATGTCCCATATAACGATTCACTTCTTGTTCCGATTTAAGGATCAAAATACTCTGAAGACCATTCAAAACGTTGAAAATAAAATGAGGATTCATTTGGGCCCTAAGTGATCGGGCTTCCAACAAAGCAATTTGCTCTTTGTATGATTTGTGCGTGTTTTTTGTACGTAAACAATAAACCAAAAAGCTCCCCATCAACACTGAAAAAAGGATTAAGCTGATGAAAGCATAAGAGACGTTCTGTATATCAAAAAGATGTTGAGGAAGATTCATTTTTCAAATATAAAATTATTCAAAAAAATAAATTGTAATAAAATTATTGAAGATTAAACAGTTAAAATACAGTTATTTAACGATAAAGGGG
>JAACDY010000171.1 GCA_009936675.1 Bacteroidota bacterium | reverse complement strand
GGAATCGGAGACGAAAAAGCCTTAAAGATTTTGGAAAAAGTAAGTAAGACTTTTGAAGTTCCAACAGTCGATATTGGTCACAAAGCATGTGTGGTCTTGATCGCACCTTTTACTTTGGTATCAAAACTTTTACTGAACAGTTGGTTGGTTTTGAGGGTTTGGTTTAAATCATGGGATTGGTCTTTCCATTGTATCTGATTTAAACTTAAACTGAGGGGACTGGGATTGTTGACCAATAGTTTGATCTGGAGATTTTCCCCTAACACTCCGTATGGGATTTGGGCATTGAGTTGCAATTCTATTCCAAGACAGTTGAGAATAAGAGCATTGATTTCTTCTGTTTTTACTTTTTTCCAATGTTTGTCCTCCAGTTGAGTGATCATTGTTTGGACTTGGAGTAGGGAAACCACGCTTTTGTGGGGAGCAGAAAAATCAAAATCTTCAATGATTTTTTCGATGACCGTTTCTATGGCTGTTCCTCCTTTTACCCTCGTCCATTGAGTATTGATGCCATCAAATGGTTCGTTGTGTGTCAGTTCTTTTCCGCTGATCAACTCTAAATATTCCAATCTTTCTCCCAAAGCAGCAGCACTTCCAAAACCCTGAGACTTGTGTTGGCTTCGACTTAGTGCGGCAATCTCTGAATTGGTTTTTCCCGAGAGTGGATCAAAAACCCCCATATCAATGGCCAGCATTCCTCTTTTATTGGCTTTTTCAAAATTCTCTCTGCTCCCATAAAAATACCATGAGGTATTGTGGAACAGACGTTGAGGATGCCAAGCATTTTGATCAGCATTCATTTGGCTAAATGCCCATTCACTAATCATGGCTGAGGCAGTGTGGTGGCCGTGGGTTCTGACCGCACTTTGGCTGTTAAAGCGGTTGATGATGATGTCGGGCTTGAATTCTTGAATTATGGCTTTGGTTTGAGCCAAAACCTGATTTCTATCCCAAATGGAAAGGGTTTCGTCTGGGTTTTTGGAATACCCAAAATCATTGGCCAAGGTAAAAAACTGTGACCCACCGTCAATTTTTCGGGCCGCCAAGAGTTCTTGTGTTCGGATCAACCCCAAAGCCTCTCTAAGTTCTGCTCCAATGAGGTTTTGCCCTCCATCACCTCGGGTCATGGATAGATATGCCGTTCGTGCCAAAACGTGATTCGAAAAATAGGAAATTACTCGAGTGTTCTCATCGTCGGGGTGGGCGGCCAGATAGAGTACTGAGCCCAAAAAGTTGAGCTTCTTGAGTTGTTTATAGATTTCAGAGGAGGATTGTGCCTTTAGCGTTATAACGAAAAATAAAAGTACTGATAAGCTAATCCTTTTAAACCGATTCAATCTTTTGGTCATTGATAATGAAGTTCCACGAGTTGTTTTGTCCATTTTAGAAAATCTATTTTTAGTCAAGTTAATTTATTCTTGAATCAATATCGCAATTTTTTCCTTCACTTGCGCCAAAGGCAATCCGACCACATTGGTATAACTCCCCTTAATTTGGGTGATTCCTATGGCTCCTATCCATTCCTGAATGCCATAAGCTCCTGCTTTGTCAAGGGGGGAGGATTCCTCTATATAATGATCGATTTCTTGATCTGTTAAGTCTTTAAAATAAACTTTGGTGGTCTCCGTTATCACTTCAAAATTTCGGCTTGTGAGAAAGCCTACTGAGGTAATGGCCTCATGGGATTTCCCAGATAGAAACGACAGCATTTCTTTGGCTGCTTTTTTATTTTGGGGTTTTCCCAAATATCGATTTTCACACCAAACGATGGTGTCTGCGGTAATGACGATTTGATGGTCTTGAATAATTTCTTTAAAAGGAGCGTTTTTTTGTCGGACAATGTGTTGAGCGATTTCTTCTCCTTGGAGTTGGGGTGGGAAAGTTTCATCGACTGAAAAAGTCTTGATTGAAAAGGGAATATTCAAACTTTCCAAAAAAGCCTTTCTTCGAGGGGAACTTGAGGCTAAAATGATTTCAAAACCGTTGAGATCAAGCATAATGGGAATTAGCGATTTGAGTTGTCAGAAAACATCCACTTGTTTTGAACCCTCATCACCTGTTCTACAATTTCCCTTACGCATCCGTCTCCACCGTTTTTGTGCGATACATAGTCAGCAATTCTTTTAACATCAGGAACTGCATCTTGAGGACAGGTCGCTACGCCTACTGTTTCCATGACATACATATCCGGAACATCATCTCCCATGTAGAGCACCTCTTCTGGATTGATGTTGTAGCTATTGATAAAGTCATCGAAAGCAATGTCTTTTTCATGAATACCCAAATATACTTTGTTCACCCCTAGGTCTTCAAGTCTCTTTTTTACCCCTAGGTTGGTGCCTCCAGAAATAATCCCAATTTTAAATCCTTTGAGTAAGGCATACTTCATTGCAAACCCATCGCGGGTATTCATCTCGCGGTACATTTCTCCTCCGGTGGTTACTAATATTTTACCATTGGTCAATACCCCATCGACGTCAAAAACAAAGGTGGTGACTTTATTCAGTAGTGTTTTATAGTTTTTACTGCTCATGTTTTTTTTGGATTGAAGTAGATAAATTTAAGTATAGTTTTTTAATGTCTTGATCTGTTATCAAATCGAAATGTTTTTGGATGGTTTTGAGATCTTGTCGCAAGGCGGGGCCAGTTTGGGTGTTTTGGGGTCCCATACTCAAGGCTTTTTTAAAAGTCTCCTCTATTAGAGGACGAAACATCTCGAAAGGGATTTGATGCTTTTGGGATAAATCACTTCCTAAATGCAACATGTGGTTACTGAAATTATTAACCCATACCGCAATCATGTGGAGGTAGGCTCTTTTTTCTGTATTCATTATATGCGGGATTCCTCCCAACTGTTGGGCGAATTCACATAATAATTGCTGATCTTTTTGTTCTAAAGCTTCGATACAAAAGGGAAGCTCATCAAAACTTAATGATCTTTCTTTGGTAAAGCTTTGAAGAGGGTAGAAAACTCCTTTTCTGGAGGTGCCTTTGAGTTCATTGATGGAGATACCCCCAGCACAATGAACCACCAATCCACGGGTCTTGATCTTTTCGCTTAATGGTTCAATGATCTCGTCCTTTACACAGAGTAAATAGACATCAGCATCTTCCAGTTTGTCAATTTGATCTGTGATTTTAATCTGTTCTTTCGCAAAACCAATTTTCTCAATAGATCGGTTGTACCATTGGATCAACTGCACCGAAGAACATGCTTTGAATTGCTCGTAAAAATGAAAAGCCAAGTGACCTGCTCCAAGCAGTAAGATTTTTGTCATGTTCCAAAAATACATAAAGTTATTTCCTTAACTTTATATCACCTAAATCTTATTGACATGAATATTATCATTGCTTTTCGCCAACAATTTTTCTCTAAATTCTATTTATTTATCCCCATCTCCATTATAGCATTGGCTTGTTTGGGCTCTGCCGCAGTTTACTTTATTACAATGAAGGGGAACTCTCCCTTCAATTTTTTTCAAACGGTTGTTTGTGAAGCAGGTGCCATGAGCTATTTGGCTGTTTTGTTGGGACAATTCAAAAAAGAAATTTTATTTAAGGAACTGGTGTTTGCCTTTTTGATTGAAACGATTCTTTTGTCATTCAATTTAGCTTTTTGAAGTTGTTATAATTCAATTTCAACAAGTATCTTTGCACATCAAATGATGTGGTGAAGATTGAGATGAAAGAAAGAATCCTAAAATACTTATTTTCCAACCAGTTAATGGCCATGCTGTTCATTGCCTTTTCCACTGCAATGGCATTTGGCACATTTATAGAAAGCTGGTACAGCACTGATACCGCCAAAATATGGGTGTATAATGCTTGGTGGTTTGAATTGATTTTGGCCCTTTTTATGGTCAATTTCTTTGGAAATATTTTTAAATACAGATTATTAAGAAAAGAGAAATGGGCCATACTGATGATTCATTTGTCTTTTATCTTGATCATTTTTGGAGCTTTTATAACCCGCTATTTTGGATACGAAGGGGTAATGCCCATAAGAGAAGGAGCTGCAGAAAACACCTTTTTGTCCGATAAAACTTATTTAACTGTTTTTGTCGAGGGTGAGATTCAAGGTGTTCCACAACGTAAGACTTTGGAAAAAGATTTTCTTTTTTCGGAGCATGTCAATAATTACTTTGAGTGGGAAAATGAATTCAACGGTCAAGCATTCTCCATAATATTTGAAAATTATTCAGAGGATGTCAGTGAACAGCTGGTATTAGACGATAGCGGGGATCGCTACATCAAAATTGTGGAGTCTTCCGATGGCAGCCGCCATGATCATCCCCTGAAAGAGGGTGAAGTGGCCAACATTCACAACATACTTTTTACTTTAAATAACCCCATAGCCGGTGCTGTAAACATTCGCTCCGAAGGGGGACTGCATTATATCACTACCCCTTTTGATGGGACTTATCTCAGAATGGCCGACCAGCAGTCTGGTTCGGTACAGAAGGGCATTGAGGAGGAACTGCAATTGCGCTCACTTTACAACCTTGGTGGATTTCAGTTTGTCATTCCTGAGCCTCCATTGAGAGGAAAATTTGACTGGGTTAAGTCAGAGGAGGGAGCTCCAGGTGTTCAGGACGCACTGAAACTCAATGTAACGACCAATGGTTTAAAAGAGTCCATTACCGTATTGGGAGGAAAGGGAATGGTGAACAATATGAAAAAAATAAGCTTGGGGGGGCTTGACTTTTATTTTAAATACGGTTCCAAAAGGTTGGATTTGCCTTTCGCCATTCGACTGAATGATTTTATCGCCGAAAAATATCCCGGTACAGAAAAAAGTTACTCCTCGTTTATGAGTAAAATAACAGTAGAGGAACCCAAACCGTTTGATTATGACATCTACATGAATCACGTATTGGATCACAAAGGATTTCGTTTTTTTCAAGCTTCATTTGATCCCGATGAAAAAGGAACTGTACTTTCGGTCAATCACGATTTTTGGGGAACTTGGGTTACTTATTTAGCCTATATTCTTCTTTATTTGAGCATGATGGGTATTTTCTTTCTCGGAAAAACGAGATTTAAGGATTTGTCAAATGCATTGGAGAAAATTAAACAAAAAAAGAAAATCCTCGTTTCTTCATTGTTTTTGTTGGGCTCTTTGGGTTTAAATGCTCAAGATCATGATCATCTCCCAAACAACAGTTTTGACTTTGACTCTCTGGTCAGTGCCAACACCATTGCCAAGGAACATGCGAAGAAGTTTGGCAGCCTAGTTATTCAAGATACAGGTGGAAGGATGAAGCCGGCCAATACTTTTTCTTCCGAACTGCTCCGTAAGGTCAGCAAAAGAGATCACTACGGGGAGCTTAATGCAGATCAGGTGATGATGTCGATTATTGAAAGTCCTGCCCTGTGGTACAATGTTCCCATTATTTATCTCAAGAGAGGTAACGATAGTCTGCGTAAAATAATTGGGGTGCACACCAAACAAAAGTATGCCTCGTTGGTTTCGTTTTTTGACAATAAAGGCAATTATAAAATTTCCTCTCATTTGGAGGGAGCCTATCGGGCTGCTGTTCCCAATCAATTCCAAAAAGATTTTATTGAGGTGGACAAAAGGGTCAACCTTTTGTATTCTGCCTTGGAAGGAAAAGTTATGAGGGTTTTTCCCATTCCCGATGATGCATCCAATAAGTGGGTCTCTTATCCCGAGTTGAATGAAGCCTCTTTTAAAGGTAAAGACTCTCTTTATGTTCAAAATATTTTACCCTTGTATTTCAATTCTTTGAGGTTGGCCAGAGCAGACGGAGATTATACTCAAGCGGATAATTTATTGGAAAGCCTAGAAGGCTTTCAGAAGAAATTTGGGGGTGCTGTATTGCCCTCTGAAGATAAGATTGAAGCCGAAATACTTTACAACCAATACGATATTTTCAAAAAACTTTTTAGTTGGTACCTTTATGTGGGATTGTTACTTTTTGTGTTATTGATCTTTAAAATCTTTCGGGAGGGAAAAATTTTGAATTATAGTGTCAATCTTCTCAAAGGGAGTGTACTCCTTCTTTTCCTGCTCCATACTGCAGGACTGGTTGCCCGTTGGTTTATTTCCGGTCATGCGCCTTGGAGTGATGCTTATGAATCGATGATATATGTCGCTTGGGCCACCATGTTCTTTGGATTAATCTTCGGGAGAAAATCGGAGTTGACCCTAGCAGCCACTACTTTCGTCTCATCGATGGTATTGATGATTGCCCATTGGAATTGGATGGATCCTTCCATTGCCAACTTACAGCCTGTACTAGACAGTTATTGGTTGATGATTCATGTAGCCGTAATTGTGGGGAGTTATGGCCCTTTTGCGCTCAGTATGATTATCGGAGTGGTTGCTTTGATTCTGATCTCCATTGCCAGTAAAAAGAATAAAGTAAAAATAGATTTAAACATTAAGGAGTTGACCATCATCAATGAACTCTCGCTTACCGTTGGCTTGATCATGTTGACCATAGGAAATTTTCTTGGAGGGATGTGGGCCAATGAAAGTTGGGGACGCTATTGGGGTTGGGATCCCAAAGAGACTTGGGCTTTGATCAGCATTCTGATTTATGCTTTTGTAATTCACATGCGTTTTGTTCCTGGATTGAGAGGAAATTGGACTTTTAATTTTATGAGTATAGTATCCTTTGCCAGTATATTAATGACCTATTTTGGAGTGAATTTCTATTTGGTTGGATTGCACTCCTATGCCAGTGGGGATAAAATCATCACTCCAAGCTTTGTGTACTATGCCGTCGTTATTGTAGCTCTATTGGGGGCTGTATCCTACTGGCGGTACCAGAAAGTTTTCAAATAGGGCGGTTGGCAATATGTTTGTTATTTAATCAAACCTAGATCAGTGATTCAAATGAAATCTTATTTTTTGTCTTCATTGGCTCTTATATTGTTGTCATGCAACGAGGAAAAGATGGAGCCGCTGAGTGATTTTGAAATTAACAAAAACAAATGGGAAGCCCTGGCCATTGATTCGTATAGCTGCACCTTCAAAATTTCTTGCTTTTGTATAAGGGAGGCTACCCTTCCAAAGAGAATTCAAGTTGTCAATGGAAGAATAGTAAATGTAAATACAGACTCCTATGATAAGGATGAGCATTGGGGGATTCTAACCATTGATCAATTATTTGACCTGATAGAACAATCTGAAAAGGATAAGGTACATGTTTTAAATGTAGAGTACAACTCGGAAAAAGGTTACCCCATTTCGGTCTATATCGATCGTGAAGAAATGATGGTTGATGAAGAAATGGGTTACTATGTAAGCGATCTAAGCTACTAAATCTCGAAGGTTTCTATAAAATCATCTACGTCAATCCCTTTGGCTACCATTTCAAGGGCTTTTTCCACTACTTTGTCAGAGCTATCTGCATCAAAACCAAGTCCAATTACCAATTTGTTGAGTAATTTTTTTTCATTGTCATCGGCAATATTATCTGCAAAAACCATTCTACTAAGGTCATAAAGTCTCTCCAATCGGGAGTTTTTGTCAGCGGGAGGTGCGCCTTTGTATTTGTCGGGAGATTCCATGATTTCAGCAACTTCATCGGGATCAATTTCGAGGTATATGGCAAGTCGATCAATAAAAGCCTTTTCCTCTTCTGAGATGTGATCGTCTGCCAAAGCCAGATTGACAATGGCGGCAAAATGTGCCTTGTTTCTATTTTTAAATCCAGGTGTGTAGAGTTGAGAAAAGTCCATAATAAGTCAATTTTTTTAGAAGATAGACGTTAAAAGTAATGAGAATCTGAGAGAAAAATTCAATAAAAAATAATTTTATTGCTTTTGATTATTGGGGAATTTGGAGCCAGATGCATACTCGAAACATTCTAGTTTAAAGTAAGGAATGGCTGCCAGCAAATGATCGAATATATCAGACATGATGCGTTCATAATTGACCCATACTTTGTCCTTGACAAAAACATAAACCTCCAGAGGAACCCCTTCAGAGGTGGGAGCCAGTTGTCTGACCATTACCGTTAAATCCTTGTTGATCTCAGGGTGATTTTTCAGATAGTCCAATGCATAGCGTCTAAAAAGTCCAATATTAGTCATGTTTCTTCCATTGAGTAGCAGAGACTTGTCGGTTTTATTGGCTCGGTTTTCAACTTCAATATCTTCCTTTCTTTGGCGGATATAGTCAGCAATGCGTTCAATTTTCTCCAGTTCTTGCAGTTGTAGATCCTCAACAAACGTGATGCTCGAAACTCGAATCAGCAATGATCGTTTGATTCTTCTACCTCCCGACTCACTCATCCCTCTCCAGTTCACAAAAGAATCCGAAACTAACTTGTAAGTAGGGATGGAGGTAATGGTATTATCAAAGTTTTGTACTTTGACTGTCGAAAGGTTGATTTCTATTACATCTCCATCGGCATTGTAGCTTTTCATGGTGATCCAATCACCTATTCTTACCGTGTCGTTGACGGTTACTTGTATGCTTGCCACAAAACCGAGGATAGAGTCCTTAAAAATCAACAAAATAACAGCCGAAAGTGCCCCCAAAGTTGCCAAAAAGGTACCGATGTCCTTGCCCGATAATATGGAGAAAATAAACATGACTCCAACAAACCACACAAAAATCATAATGACTTGAATGTAGCTGTCAATGGGTTTATCTTTAAAATTTTTGAGGGTTTTAAAAAAGTCTTTAACAGAGTTCAACAAACGCCTTATCAGAAGTATGGTGAAAATGGCACCCAAAATCTCTAATATGGAGGCCAACGGTTCTTGGAGTAGGGGGAAGGAGTTCAGTGACTGGGGGAGAAAACCAATGAGAAGGAAGAGTGGTGGAAACAGAGAGAGGGTTTCTGGGATTTTATTTTTAACTAAAAAATCATCAAATTTTGATTTTGTCCTTTTGGAAACATTCAAAAAAATCAGCCTAAAAATTCGTTTACTGACCATCCAAAAAATAAAGGCCAATAGTCCAATGATGACCCCAAAGGTAATGGCTTCTAAATCCTTAGCCATTGCAGGGCTGATTCCTAAACGTTCGTAAAAATCCAGCAAAAGTTCCTTCATAAGATTTGTAAATGATGGACTAAATTACTTTAAAAATACTATTGAACATAACAACTTAAGCAAATAAAAAAACCCCTATGAAAGGGGTTTAGTAGATGGTTTCGTTTGACTTATAGAATGGTAATGGGAATCTCTACCCTTACATTTCCCCAACCGCCGTGAAGAACGGCATTGTTTCCTTCACCGCTGAAGGCAAAAGAAAAAGCTTCGAGGTATTCGGTTGATTCCATTACGGGTACCTCAATTCTTGCAACGTCTTTTGATTTGTCATAGCCGTAGGCTCCTCCCCAGACGTTGGTGGCTGAATTAATGATGATTTCTGAGGACTCGTCTTTGGGGTAGGAATACATGGTGTATGTACCCGCT
>JAACDY010000170.1 GCA_009936675.1 Bacteroidota bacterium | reverse complement strand
TCCCGCTCCGTTGCGATCCTATCACAATATAATCGTAGAAGCCAGTTGGTTCCCCAATTGGAGGTGGTACCGAGAATATGGCGGTGGGATATTATCCGACTGGGGAGCTCATATGCTTGATGTCGTTCAATGGGCATTAGGGATGGATCACAGTGGACCAGTCAAGTATGAGGCGCCAATAGAACCCACTGCATCTAGACGATTAAAAATGCATTATGAAAACGGAATTGAAGTTGAACATCGAAATTTTGGACGTGGTTTTGGTGTACGCTTCTTTGGTTCTGAAGGAACGATGGACATCAGCCGAAAATATTTTGAAACTTCAAACAAAGAATTGGTAGATATTGAATTAAAATCTACTGACGAGCGACTCTATGTTTCTGAAAGTCATGAAACGGATTGGATCACCGCTGCCAAAGCGGGAACTAAACCCATTTGTGATGTTGAAACTGGTCACAGAACAGCAACGATTTGTCACATTGCCAATTTGGCTTACGAATTCAGAAGACCTTTGCGATGGGATCCAGTCAAAGAGGAGTTTATCGACGATTTTGAGGCCAATTTAAGACGCGGAAAACAATACAGAAAACCCTATAAATTAAACCCATAAAATGACTAAGCTTTTTAAATACATATTTTTCCTTGGGATGATTATATCTTGTAGGACAACTTCAAATGAATCCATAAAAAAAACCTATGATTCACCCAATGTAATCATCATTTTTACCGATGATCAAGGGTATGGTGATCTGAGTTCCTATGGTTCAAAGACCATAAAAACTCCTCATATTGATGCTCTGGGAGCAGGTGGCGCCACTTTGACCGATTTTCTCGTAGCCTCTTCTACTTGTTCTCCCTCAAGAGCCGCTTTACTGACGGGATCATATCCCATCAGAACAGGCGTCACTGGAGTATTATGGCCAGAGGGAGGTGGAGGTTTTGGAGGCCGCAACAAAGGTTTAGTAGGCATGCATCCCAATGAGGTTACCTTAGCCGAATTGTTGAAACAAAAGAATTACGCTACCGCGATGGCTGGGAAATGGCATTTGGGGAGTAAAATTCCATTTATGCCCACTTATCAGGGCTTCGACACCTACTTTGGCATTCCCTACTCCAATGATATGAATCGTGAAAAGCTTCCCCTTATACTGGATGAGGAGACCATAGAAATCAAACCCGATCAGTCGCTATTGACCCAACGTTATACCGATTTCGCCATGGATTTTATCGAAAACAAATCTGGGGAGGAGCCATTTTTTGTATACATCGCCTATACCATGCCACACATTCCTATTTTTGCATCCGAAAACTTCAAAGGGAAATCGAAAGGAAGTGTTTATGGAGATGTTATTGAGGAAATCGATCACAACGTAGGGCGTTTGGTAAGAAAACTCAAAGAAAAAAACCAATTCGAAAATACCATCATCATTTATACTTCGGACAACGGCCCATGGTTGAGCTATGGCAATCATGCAGGAACTTCGGGTGAGTTGCGCGGTGGAAAGTTTGATGTTTTTGAGGGGGGATACCGTGTGCCCTGTGTGATTTCATGGCCACAAGGCATAGCCCCTAATACACATATCGACCAATTGGTTTCAACTATTGATTTATTACCCACTATATGTGCTGTTAGTGGTGTGGATTTACCAGTGCATAAAATTGATGGGATTAATGTTTTAGATTTACTCCAAAATAGACCCATGCCCGAAATAGACAATCGATTGTTTTACTACCATAAGGGAAAAACCCTCTACGGTGTCCGACAGAATAATTGGAAATACCTTTCCCCTTCCACTTATAATAAAGTTGAGACCCCAGGAGAGGACGGAAAACCAGGAAAAGGGAAATGGGTAGTAGATCATCAAGAATCTCTTTACGATCTCGATACTGATTTGAGAGAACTGGACAACCGATTGGAAGATTTTCCTGAAAAAGCACTTTATTTAAAGGAGAAACTTTCCCTGTTTCAGATTGAACTAGACAAGGAAAAACGCCCTTTGGGAACTATGGAAAACATTCACTAAGAAAAGAACCCCATTTTTATGTTAGCTTGGCAATGTTTCGCTTTGTGGGGTTTTTTGTGGCAACCTGAAATCTATATTGTTCAAAACGAATTCCTCTCCATAAGGTGGTATAGTCTGCTTTTTGTAATGGGGTTTGTTTTGGGTCGTTTTATTGTAGTTCGCTCCTACAGACTCGAAAACGGATATGACCATACGGTGGATCTTCAAATGTTTTATATGGTCGCAGGAACGCTTTTGGGTGCCAGAATGGGGCATGTATTTTTCTACGAACCCCATTTGTTGCAAAACAATTTTTGGGAGTTGTTCTTCTTTTGGAAAAGTGGTTTGGCCAGTCATGGAACGGCATTTGGTATTCTTTTGGGAATGGTATTTTATTCCTTTCAAGGAAAGTTTGAGCGAAATAGATTTCGAATCAGAGATCGCCTCAGAAGAGGTTATGATTATTTTCAGGTAATGGATCGATTGATTATAGTGGTGGCATTGGGCTGTGCTTTGATTAGAGTGGGGAACTTTGTCAACTCAGAAATTATTGGAAAACCAACCCAAAAAAACTATGGAATAATATTTGTGAAACCAGTTGAGGAACATATTAAAAGTCAACTTCCTTTTGTTCAAGAGGTGGTCTTCAAAGAAACTGGGCGGTATTATGAAACGGGAAAACCCAAATTAAAAACCCATATAATTTTCGAAAGGGAAGCCTATAAGGAGGAAAGAATCCGAAACAGCATTAAAAAGAGATTGGGCTCTCTACTCCCCATCAAAATGGGTCAATACAGCCATATAATGAATCCTATGGGCGCGAAAGTAGATCACGTTTTTTATCGTACCTCAGATCATTTTGAACTCCAAATGGAAACCGTAGGGGTTTATCGTCACCCTTCTCAACTCTATGAGTCATTGACCTATTTACTAATCGGCATTTTGGTGTATTTGATTTGGAACAAACATCGGATTCAACTTCGACCTGGAAGTCTTTTGGGTGTTTTTTTGATGACTGCCTTTGGAGGAAGATTTTTGCTAGAAAGCCTAAAAGAAAATCAGGTTGGATTCGAGGCCACTCTTGATTTTAACCTTGGACAAATTCTCAGTATTCCTTTATTTATTTTTGGAATTTATGTTTTTATAAGAAATCTAAAGGGAAATTTACTTTTCAAAACCCTGCGAAGATGATCCTATTTCGTCAAACGAATTGATGTTTTTCCTCGGGCCAATTCAAGTTATTTTCCTCTGAGAATTCGATCCCTGTATTCGGGTCGTTTTGACCATTCTTCCAGAAAAGGTTGGTAACGGTCATCTTTCATCCAAAAGTGGGATTTAGGATTTTCGAGTACTTTTCCTTCGGGATAGTCTTTACCCAACATACTCGATTCTACGGTCCGATTCCATTTTGTAAATTCCATTTTCATTTGCTCAAACAGCACGGGCTTTTCTTTCGCAATATTTTGGGATTCAAGAGGGTCGTTTTCTAGGTCGTACAAGACAAATTCGTTCTCTTTTACGCTGGTAGCAATTAACTTATAATTATTATCTAATAATACCCCTTGATCTTTATAGCGAAAGGGGATTTTTTTCTTGCGTTCACCTACCTCATTGTTAAGCATTGGCCTCAGGCTTATTCCATCAATGGGGTTGAGCAAGTTATCTTTGGATAGGCCTAAAATATCTACTATGGTTGGAAAAATATCCATTGTAGATGCTGGGTAATGGCTTACTTTAGGCTCAATAACGGCTGGCCATTCAATAATTCCAGGAACCCTTAATCCTCCTTCGTAAACAGTTCCTTTTGAACCCCTCAGACCTCCTACAGTATTTGGTTTTATTTTTGACAGTCCACCATTGTCACTACAATACCAGATAAGAGTGTTGTCTGCCAAATCAAGCTCTCGAAGTCTTTTGCGTAAAAGACCCAAACTTCGATCAAAAGCCACGAGTTCACCATAGTGATTTTGACTCGATTCATCCAAATGCTGAAACGTTTTTCGATCCTCATCATTGGCGAGAAATGGATCATGGGGTGAACCATCCCAAATAACGGTAAAAAAGGGAAGATTTTCTTTACTTTTTTCCTCAATATATTTTAATGCTTCACGAACAATAATTTCTGATGAATTTCCCTTTAGATCAACAAAAGAACCATTTTCACTCATTAAAGGGTCGATGTCAAAAAAATTGGTGACGGTCAACCAATGATCAAAACCAAATCTTCCTGGACTGTGGGTATCCTCTATTAATATGGGTACTCCTGGGCCACGTAAACCATTCAAGTGCCATTTTCCAAAATGGGCAGTTGAATAGCCAACATTTTTTAATGTTTCAGCCAAGGTTTTCTCTTGTTGGTTAAGGGCGTACCCATGTTGGAGGACGCCTGTTCGATTGTTTGACCTACCCGTCAAAACACTTGCTCTCGTGGGGGAACAAACTGGAGCAGCAGCATAAAATCTGTCAAAACGGATACCATTGGATGCCATTACATCAAGATGGGGGGTTTCTAGTACAGGATGATTGTAATAGCCGGTTTGACCCCAGCCCTGATCATCTGTCATAATCAATACAATGTTGGGTCTATGGTTTTGGGATATATTTTGACAAGAGATCAAAGTCAAGATTAAAAGGGAAAGTATAAGTTTCATTGTATGAGATTTTTTGTGAATTTATTATTAATAATGTCCTCTATTTTGATTTGAGAAATCTAAATGTTTTGGGTCTTATTGCGATCTCCTTTGATTTTCCGAAATGATCTAAACTCAGTATTCCCGTTTTTCTTGGCCTCAGCCTATTTTTAGAAAAATGGGTGTGAAGAACATATTTGTAACATTTCTCATGACGGTCATAAAAAATATCTCCATGACCAGGTCCGTTTTGATTGATTTTAGAAAAATCAATGATTAGTTTTTAAAAAAAAAGTATTCTTAAATTTATGAATTATTACTGAACAAACCCTCTAAAAACCATCCCTAAT
>JAACDY010000169.1 GCA_009936675.1 Bacteroidota bacterium | reverse complement strand
GTATTCTCTCCAATATGAGATTGGACTTCAAGCACCAATTGGGTACCATCCTCCTTTGAAATTACAAGGGAGTCATATATTTTGGGAAGCGCATTGTCTTCTCCAGAAAATGTTACATCTACTACAGGACCAATGATTTGTGAAACGGTGCCGATTGATTGTGCCATTGAGGTAATATTTTAATTAAATTTTCGTGTGCAAATATAGTGTATACCATATTATTTCGAGCATCTGATTACTACTTATAAATTGAAAAAAGAAAATCTTTTAAAGATTTTATAAAACACTGTTGAAAACGAAATGAAAGTCTGGATTGATTGCGTTCTTTCTAAAGCTTGACTGACTGTTTTTCCGTTTTAATTTATTAGAATTAATGCAAAAAAAAAGAGCCCAGTTGGGCTCTTTTTATTTATGAATTTTTAATCTACAAATTTATACGAAGGCCAGCATAATAAATAGAACCAATAAGTCCGGCTCCAGGAACGGATACATAATTATCTCCTCCAATATTATTTCCTCCAATCTCTAGAATAGATTTCAATGAGGGCAGATCATATGAAAGTTTTGCATCAATCACTGTATTGGCTTCTATAGTCCCGTTAACATAAGAAGACTGATAAAAATACTCTGAGTTATATCTTGCATTAGCCCCCACAGATAATTTACCGGAAGAATAGTTTAGCCCAGCTTTTAATCTGTTCTCTGGAGTATTCCAAGAAATAACATAAGCGTCTGTTGGCTTAGCCACATGATCCGTTTTATTGTATTCATAGATCAGGTTTCCGCTAAGGTTATTACTAATGGCAAAAGTTGTCTCAATATTTACCCCAGAGGTTTGAAATTCATCATTAAAGTTTGAATCAACTTGGAACGTATAATAACTATCTGCTCCTACTGCAGCTTCAGGGGTACTAAAGGCTGCTGATGTAACTGGAACATATACAAATTTACCTGCAATTTTATCTTTGTAATTACTCATATAAGCGCTGATATCTAAAGTAAATTTTGGAGAATTGTATCGATAACCAACTTCATAAGAAGTTACAACCTCCGCTTTAACATTCCCGAGTCCATTGGTAGCATCAGCCAAGGTTCCAATTTCTACAGCATTGTCAATTACATAATTACCTGTGAAGGTGTAGGGATCTCCATTTTCTAGTAATACTGTTTTACTGAACCTATCAATATTAGATTGAGTTCCACCTAGAATGACAGCTGATCCGGTATTGTATCCTATGAACATGTCTTGGTTGGTTGGATTTCTAAATCCTTGCTGTGCAGACACTCTTAAGTTATTGTTTTCTGATAAATTAAACAATAAAGCCAGCTTGGGTGTTACATTCCCCTCGTCTAAGAGCTCAACTTTATCATACCTCATGGAGGTAGTTAAAGAAATAAATTCGTCAAATAAATCAGTTTTTAATTGAGCATAAGCCCCGAATTGGTAGTATTTAATTGGACCATCAACATCTGTGTTGTAGAGTGTGCAATCTAAATCAAAGTTTTTAAATTGAGCACCAACAAATAAATTCCCAAAACTAAACTTATCCCCGAAATCATAATCCACTTCGTAGTTATAAACTTTTGATATGTCATAAATTCTTGAACCTTCAAGAAGGTTGTCTGCAGTAGAACGGGTAGCGGCGGCAACAGCATTATCAAATGCAGCTGTTCCGGGCTGAAGTATTAATGGATCTGCCACGGCTCTTGCGTTATTATGAGCAAAGGCAGTGGAGCCTCCGAAAAGGTCATTAAATGCCAAAGAAGAAGTATCTCCTCCCATCATAGCAGTTCCTACAATATGATTTTGAATATCACCGAGTAGGGCACCAATACCCGCTAATCCAGCGGGATAACCTTTTGAAGCTGCTAGAGTCCCAAGATAAGTCTGAAGATAAGGAAGCCCATAACCATCCAAAAGACCCCCTGGCATAGCGTTAACTACAGCAGAACCCATTAAGGCACCTGCTACTGTATCACCAGCATCTTCGTGTGTATAATAAACTCTAGCCTTTAATCCACCTCTTTTGTAGTCAAGCTTATGCTGTTGAACAACAACTTCGTCTAAATTATACATCATCCCTCCAGTAGGCAACATGGCCTTACCAGTTCCAATAAGGGATTGTAAACTAATTTCGGTTACACTATCAGGACGATAATGGATTGCAAAATTACCTTTAGTATTGTAGGTATCAGTCCCATACAAGTCAGAGATTTTATAACCTGGTGAAGTAATTGGATCAAAATAATTTGGTGAAAGGTCTGTAAATCCTGCTATAGCTGGATTTCCGGCAAGATCAGCCAATTGGTCAAATATAAGAGATGTTCCAAAGGTAAGCTCACCTTCGGTATTTACACCATCATAATTTGAAAACTGAGTCTTGTAATTTTCGTTTGTATTAATGCTTCGGTCTGCATTGTAATGCCTATAATCACCTGGTGTCCAGTCAGTTCCTGCTTTGTGGGCTATAGTGGCCTTTATTGCCCATTTATCAGATAATTTTTTTGCCAGTCTTACACCGATATCGGTAAAGCTATTAGAGCCCGCAACATCTTGTTCTGTAACACCAGTTCTGTACATCGCGCTGATGCCTTCATGGTCAAATGGATTTTTACTATTTATAAATATTGTCCCTTTATATGCATCAGCTCCATAAAGGGCTGAAGAGGCGCCGGGAAGTAATTCTACACTCTGAACATCCAATTGATGAAGTCCAATCATATTGCCAAATGCAAATCCAAATACTGGTGCTTGATTATTCATACCGTCTACAAGCGTAACAAGACCTTCCATGTAAACATCCGAAAACCCTCTAATACTTACTTGATTGAAGACCAAACCTGACTCAGTCATGTTTACCGATCTTAAGTTTCCTAGTCCATTGAAAAAGTCTGCAGAAGTTGAGGCCTCAATCTTTTTAAGACTATACTTTTCAACAGGTACTGGAGATTCAAAAATCCTCTCAGGAGTTCTAGACGCTGAAATAACAATTTCATCCAAAGCATCACTCCCTGGAGCCAGCGAAATATTCAAAGCGGCATCTGCTGAAGTTACTTCAATTGTTTTGGTTCCAAAACCCAAATAACTTACCTCCAAAGTAATGGGGAATTCTTCTTCTGTGGTGATGGAAAAATTACCATCAAAATCCGCTGAAACTCCGGTGTAAGTGCCTTTCACAACAATGTTTACTCCAGGAAGCGGCTGATTTGTTTCTTCGTCGACAACAGAACCATTGATCGTTGTCTGAGCGTGAATAATATTCAATAAGAGCATAGCACTCATTAAAATTACTCTTTTAAATAGCGTTTTTGTTTTCATTAAATAATTGTTTTGATTTTAATATAATGTAAAATAATTTTAAGCTTAACGCAGTCGATAAAGCAATAGAATTAATAGTTTATATGGTTTTTAGTCTGGTTTAGGGCAAATATAATACTTTTCGAATAAAACAGTTCTAGAGTCTTCGTGCCACCCTTGATATTTGTTGGAATACATTTCTTCAACATTCCCCCTTTTGATCTTTAAAGTGGGCCCCAATATCTTATTTTGCTCTGTCCATTGTTCCTTTACCAAAATTAGAGTAGAGATTTTTTTATAGTTCTCCAAGTCGGAATTAATCTCTGCCAATTTTTCTTCCAAAAAACCAATGAGTTCTTCTTTGGGCAGGGCTTTGCCTATTTCTGATAATTGAGCCAATGCAATGGGTTGGGGTAATCCCAAACCTGTAATACAAACTTCTTCCAATTCTTTGAGGGTACCAAAATAATTTTCTAGGCTAAGAGGCTCGATGAATTTTCCTTTAGAGGTTTTAAAACTATCGACAACCCTTCCTGTGATATACAAATAATTGTCCTCATCCAAATAGCCTTTATCTCCCGTATGGAGCCAACCATCTACAAGAGTGGCTTTTGTCATTTTTTCGTTTTTGTAATATCCATCCATAACATAAGGGCCTCGCATGAGAACCTCCTGAGTATGCGGATCTATCTTGACCTCTACATCACACTGAGGTTTCCCCACTGAATCTGATTTTGCAAAATCTATCCCATCTACTTGGGTACAAATAGCGCAATTTTCAGTCATACCGTAACCGTTGGTGATATAAATCCCAATTTTTCTAAACCATTCGATCTGACTAACCGGTATGGGTGCAGAGCCAGAAACAGTCGATCTGGCACGGGTCAATCCTAGGTTCTTTTTTAGCTTCTTTTTGATCAAAAGGGAAACCAAAGGGATTTTGAGTAGTAGGTCTAATTTTTTTTGGGGCACTTTTGCCAAAATCCCCAATTGGAATTTGGTCCATATTCTGGGTGCGGCAAAAAACACATGTGGTTGAATGTCTTTTAAATTTTTGGCAAAACTGTCTATGGATTCAACAAAAGAAAGCGATCCGCCAAAACGCATACATATGTGCTCTACCACTACTCGCTCAACAATATGATTGAGAGGAAGATAGGAGATAAAATCATTATTCCCTGAAAAATCAACTTTTAGCGGATTGACTTGTTCGGTAATGATTTTTGTTGAATCCAGAGTCAAATAAGACAATTTTACTCCCTTGGGATTACCAGTAGTCCCCGAGGTAAATATAATGGTCCACAAATCGGAAAGTTTTGGAATATGTGGTTCTTTAAGAGGTTGGTGCTGATTGATAAAATCGAACCATTCATCACCTCTATCCACGGCAGTGCAACCCTTGTAGTGAGGAAATCTGATCATGGGAAAGTCCTCAGGGATATGACCTGCTATGCTGTCCCAAGTCTCAATTTTCCCCACAAATAGGAGATCAACATCACCGAAATCCAGTAAATATTTCAACTCTTCACCCTTAAGAGAGGGGAAAAAAGGAACAGAGACATAGCCCGCCATCATGATGGCCAAGTCGGCAATGATCCATTCTCTACAATTTTTTGAGATCAATCCGATGTGGGCATCATCCCTAAGACCCAATGACTTGAGTCCCGCAGCTAGTTTTCTTGCCATTTGACCTACCTCGGCCCAAGTATATTCCTCCCATTGATCACCAAATGGTTGTCTCAGAAAAGGACGATCGTGGAATTTCTTTTCCCATTCATAAAATTTAAAATTAAACCGTTCTCTATTACTCATTTTTGTATGGTTTTATAATTTCGTCTTTAAAGGAATGGAAATAAACAATTTACAAACGGGGTTCCATTTCTTCAATCTTGTAATATAAGTAAAAAAAATAAAATCAACATCCAACAGCTGAAGTGGAGGTAAAACCTTAAATTAATTTTTTCTAAATTGTGATGTTGAAAAAGTGAAATCCAGTGACCAAATTAGAAAAATTATCCTCTTTTTAGTCAATGAAGAAGCTCTTTTATTATTTCATTAAATACACCATCCGATTTACCACCAATTGCTATTTCAGAAGGGTCAAAATCTATGGTCTAGAGAATATCCCCAAAGATGGAGGGGTTTTGTTTTCTCCCAATCACCAAGGAGCCTTTTTGGATCCCTTGTTGATAGGATGTAACATAAAGAGACCGGTAACATCATTGACTAGAAGTGATGTTTTTGGCGGACCACTTCAATGGTTTATGGATGCCCTAAACATGCTCCCGGTGTACAGAATTAGAAATGGCTATGCCAACCTGAAAAAAAATGAAGCCATTTTTGACCAGTGTAAGAACCTACTTTCAAACAATCAGTGGATCATGATGTTTTCAGAGGCTGCACATCATGACGAATTTTATCTTCAACCCTTGTCAAAAGGAAGCAGTCGATTGGCCTATGAGGCCCAAGAAAATTCTGATAATCCAATTTATATTGTTCCAGTAGGCATTAATTACGGCCACCTTAGAAATCCATTTTGTGATTTACATTTGGTTTTTGGCGAGGCGATTTTAATCCGGCCTTTAATCGGAACAACTGCCCAGAAACCTGAGCGAATCAATACCATCAAAGCAAAGCTAAGAACAGGAATGGAAAAGTGCATGTGGCTTCCCGAAAAAGATGAATATTATGAAGATCGCAAAAAATTAATTCACAGTGGAAACACCAAAAAATCATTCCACGAGTTGAAAATGGGGATTCAAGACCAAAGCCTTAGGCCAAAGAAAGCATTAAAAACACAAAAATGGCATAAGTTACTTATCAGGCTGCTCTCTATACCCAATTTTCTGCCATTGTTGGTGTTAAAAAAAATACTTGGGCTTTTCAAGGATGTTGTTTTTTACAGCTCTATTAAAATGAGTACAGGTTTGATATTATTTATTTTTTGGTGGGCTGTAATTTTTCTAGTGGGGGGAGTATTATGGGGATGGCAAATTGGATTATCGGTCACAATAGGTTGTGTGACCCTACTTTATATTAGACAAATTCTATCAATTAAATATTTATAATAGTTTTCGTCTATAATTCAGAAAATAATAAAAACAAAATCAGTAAAAATTCAGGAAAAATTCCTTTGTTATAGTTTTTTACTATTGTTATAATTTTTATAATTGTTAAATATTATGATTGGCTTGTCTGTACCTATTTACGCTTTGAGAAAGTAATTGGTACTAATACTCTGTGTAGAAAATCTGCAATTTCAGGCCTCCTTCGGGGTGATTTTCACTTTCAGAACCGTGTAAAATAACCCCCTTTGGATTGAGAATTGCCGTAGCCGGATAATTGATAAAATCTTGCCCCACCGTTTCTGCTCTTTTGGGATTTAGGAGATTAAGCCCATTGGAAGGAACCAGCCCCAACCTCACATTGGTAGAATCGTTTGTAATTAGACGATTGACATGATCCGTTATTCTAAATTTATAATGATGAGGCTTGTCATCCTCATCCTTTTCTAAAATTCCTCCGTAAACAAATTTGTCTCTATTCCTGACGGTATTATTGACGGTATTGTCAATACTAAAGTCGGTAAGCGGGATTCCAGAATCATATTTGTATAAGTAGAGCCGATCCGGAAATTGAGATTGTTCCAGTGAACTGTACTGATCCCGATCGATATAAAGCATCAAATTGGCTTCATTGATCACCCAATTATTCCCCTGTATATCTTTCAACAATTGGTCTCCTTGGCTGTCTTCAAATAGTTTCAATGTGGAAAACAATCCATTTCCACTGAGGTAGATGTGTTGGGAGGCTTTATCGGTTTGCCCCGCAAGAATCTCTTGATCAATAGTCGCGTTCGAGTTGCTGTTTTTTATGGTATTGAAATTCAAGCCAAAAGTGATCTGAAAGGTTTTTGATTCCTTTTTGGTAGTATCATCGGTAGTGTCGTCAGTTGTATCATTGGTATCTACCACATCGTATTGGTATTCAACCATGATTCTACCATTTCTAATGTCCAAAAGCATATACAAATCATCCTCGAAATTCTCTGTCTTAATGATCAATCCTCGTAAGTATTTAGAAAAGCTATCATCACTTGAAAGAACAGCTTCTCCCTCTTGATCCAATATTTTTTCTTGAAAAAAAGCTTTGTCAAGAGGAATTCTGATTCTTGGGGTCAGGCGGGTTTGTACCTTTTCTCGCTCGTCAACGTCTTCGGTCTCGGGATCATCTTCTTTGAAATTGAATCTCAACTCCTCAAAATCAAGTTGGTAAGAACCATCGTGAAGTATTTCTCCATAAAATCCACTTTCAAAATAATCCGTATTGGAGAAAAATTGTGGTTGTTTTTGAAAATCAGTGGCAGGATCATAATTGGACAAAAAGTATTTGAGTTCGTAAACTTGTAGATCAAATCGAGCCTGCCGATTCCCATAGATCGAATCAATTTCATACACCCTGTTCTCACTCTCATAGGTTTGGTTATCCTGGTCAACATCATCCAAAACACCGTCGCCATCACTATCTTCACTCAATGTATTGAGATTGTTGTTGGATTCGTTGATATCACTAATGCCGTCACCATCGGTATCGCTCTCACGATCGTCAGGATCAAGATCCAAGGCATCGATAACGCCATCACCATCCCTGTCGCTGGTATTGTTGAAAAAGGGTATTTCTAAATAAACCTGTGTTACCGTTTCTTTTTCGTCTATAATCGCTGGATTATCATCGTCTCCTTCATCTTCTCTCTCTTGTGTATATATACCAAATAAAGGATTTGGAGAGATCGCCAACTTGGCAGTGATATTGGCTTGGGTAGTCCCAATGCCCGGGAAGCTAATTTTTCCCAATTGGGCCAGCGGCAAGCCATCTGTTTGATAATAATTGACCTTACTCTGGTAAGAGGAAACCGGTGCTTCAAAGCTTTTGGACTCAAGAGCTGTGGGAAGTAAAAGTTCAGAACCGACTGCATGGTATTCCTTATCACATGAAAAAATGACCAGGGATAGTGCCAAAATAACAGTCACACGATTGATGAACATTCTCAAAAAATACATCCGTTATTTTAAAATATGATTAGTGTAAAATTCAACTAGGGCATCCTCATTTTGAGATTCTTGGTAATTGAGTCCAGGTATATCATTTTCCTTCGAATACTTTTCAATGGAGTTAGGGGTTTCAACATCACCCATCACATAGCCATCAGAAAAGTTGAGACTCAATTGGTCTAAATTTTCAAAAGTGGCATTTTTTAGTGGCTCAATCAATTCATCCGATATGCTGTCAAAAGCCACTTTCTTATGGAATTGGTCAGAAAGGACACCTTCAAAATCTTGGGCGTAAACAGAGGTTACAATTTTGCTCTGAGCAAAGATGGGCTCGTCTTTGTAATAAGTATTGAGATAAAGTGGGAACAAACTGGTAAACCAACCGTGCAAGTGGATGAGGTCAGGAGACCAATTCAATTTTTTCACCGTTTCGATCACTCCTTTGGTGAAAAAAATCATCCTTTCATCATTGTCCTCAAAAAGTTTTTGATTTTCATCCCTTAATATCGCTCGTCTTTTAAAGTATTCCTCGTTGTCAATAAAATAGACTTGCATTCGCTCTTTGGGGATTGATGCTACTTTGATGATCAAAGGCATATCTACATCGTTGATCACTAGATTCATTCCAGAAAGACGAATGACCTCATGTAACTGATGTCTTCTTTCATTGATCAAACCATAACGGGGCATAAAAATTCTGGTTTGACCCCCATGATCATTAATGTTTTTCGGAATTTTAAACGAATTAATCGCTTGATTGGTCTGTGGGAGGTAAGGAACCACTTCAGACGAGATATTCAGAACCTTTTTGTCTTTCATAAAATCTCTATAATAATCAAGGATATAAAGTTTTGCGAAATTACAAAAATTAAACGGAATATGTTGAATTCTGTATATTTACGCCTGTTAATTTTTTACTAAATGAAGGTTTTCAAAACATCCCAATCTTTGGTTGAGTATTTATCAATTGAAACTCGACCCCTTGGAATGGTTCCAACCATGGGTGCTCTTCACCTCGGACACTTGTCTTTGATCGAAAGAGCAGTAGAAGAAAATCAAAGCGTTTTGACCAGCATTTTCGTCGACCCTACACAATTCAATGACAAAAACGATCTGGTCAACTATCCCACTTCCATCGATGAGGATTTGCTACAAATAGAAAAAATCAGCAAAAAAATCTTGGTGTATATTCCCGAAGTAGATGATATATACGGCAATATCGTGGAATCAAAATCTTTTGACCTGGCCGGATTGGATCAGGTGATGGAGGGAGAAAAAAGATCAGGGCACTTCCAAGGGGTAGCCACAGTAGTGACCCATTTCCTCAAAACGTTCACCCCAGACCGTGCCTATTTTGGTGAAAAAGATTTTCAACAACTATTGATCATAGACCACATTAACCGATCCCTTAAGCTAAAAACCAAAATCATTGGATGCCCCATCGTAAGGGAAAAGGATGGACTTGCTATGAGTTCTAGAAACCGAATGTTGACCCCCGATCAGCGAAATCAGGCTTCAAAGTTGTTTGAAGCATTGCAAATGGTAAAATCTAACGCTAAAAAAGTACCCTACCGCTCGCTCAAAACCTCGGTGAATGCTTTTTTTGAAAAACAGGATGAAATAACATTGGATTATTTTATGATAACAGGCCCCAACACACTCAAAGAAATACATTTAGAGCAGCCCGTTGACCAAGGCAGGGGGTTTATCGCAGCCTATTTGGGAAAAATTAGGTTGATAGATAATTTGGATATGTCTTAAATCACTAAATTTGCTGCGTGCTAATAGAAGTAATTAAATCAAAAATCCATAGAGTCAAAGTTACCGATGCCGATCTGAGCTATATCGGAAGCATTACTATTGACCGTGATCTAATTGACGCAGGTAATTTCTTGGTGGGTGAGAAAGTTCAAGTAGTCAATATCAATAATGGTGAAAGATTGGAAACCTACATCATTGAGGGAAAAAGAGGCACGGGAGAAGTTACCCTCAACGGTCCTGCAGCCAGAAAAGTCCAAAAAGGAGACATCATCATCATTATTGGCTATGCTCAGATGGATTTTGAGGAAGCTAAAAATTTTCAGCCTACAGTTATCTTTCCCGACGAAAGCACCAATCGTTTAACCTAGGTTTTGAAAAAAGCGGTTTCTCTTTCAAAAAAAATAATCCCTCTGTTCATAGGAGTATTCTTTATATACCTGAGTTATCAAAACACAACCCCCGAAGACCGCCAAAACATTTTTAAATACATTAAGAATGCGGATTATCGCTTTGTATTTTTGTCTGCTTTTTTCGGTATATTGAGTCATCTCTCCAGAGCAGTACGTTGGAAATATTTATTGGCACCACTGGGTTATCGTCCAAAAACCATCAATTCTATTTTAGCCGTTATAATCGGTTATTTCTCAAATCTAGGCATTCCCCGTTCGGGAGAATTACTCAGAGCCACAGCCATGGATCGCTATGAAAACATTCCCTTTCAAAAAGGTTTTGGCACTGTCATTGCAGAAAGAGTCGTTGACCTGATTTTGTTATTACTTTGCATTCTTTTGGCACTGGGACTGCAATATGATCTGATCGCGGAATACCTAAATCTAAAAGGTTTGAACTTCTTTCAAACGGGACTCAGCCTGATCATTTTAGCAATAGTATTTTTTTTTTGTAGAAAATTTTTCCTTCAATCTACCCACCCCATTACTGAAAAAATAAAAAAGTTTTTACAAGGTATTTGGGAGGGAATGATTTCCATCAAATACATGAAAAACAAAGGACTTTTTATAGCGCACACCCTTTTTATTTGGACCATGTACGTATTGATGTTCTGGATCATCAAATTCTCCATTCCTGAAACAGTAGGCTTAGGAATTAACGCATTAATTCCTGCTTTTGTCGTTGGAGGATTATCCATTTCTGCAACCAATGGAGGCATAGGTATCTATCCTTACTCTGTTTCCTTGGTGTTGATTGCTTTTGGGATTTCTAGAGAATCTGGCCTGGCTTTTGGATGGATCATGTGGACATGTCAGACGCTTATGCTATTGACTTTTGGTGCCATGGCATTTTTTGCTTTACCTTTGGTTAATCGCCAAAAATAAAACTCGTTTTTTTCAATCGTCGTTATGAGTAAAGTCAAAACCTCTTTCTTTTGTCAAAGTTGTGGCACACAACACGCCCAATGGCAAGGCCAGTGCAACTCCTGTAAACAGTGGAATACCCTGACAGAAGAGGTAATGGAAAAGCCAGACAAAAAAAATTGGAAAACCGAAAAAAAAGCCAGTACAATTTCAAAGCCCCTCAAAATCAATCAGATTGAAATTTCCTCTGAATCAAGAATAGACACAGGAGATGCTGAATTGAATCGTGTTTTGGGAGGTGGAATCATTCCCGGAGCGCTTATGCTTTTGGGTGGAGAACCTGGTATTGGTAAATCTACACTACTGTTACAAATTGCCATAACCGTGGGCTGTAAAGTACTTTATGTCTCTGGAGAAGAAAGCCAACGTCAAATCAAAATCCGATCCGATCGGATGGATACCTCCTCAGACCAATGTTATGTTCTTAGCGAAACAAAAACCCAAAATATCTTCTCACAAATTGAAACTTTAGCACCCGAATTGGTGGTTATTGATTCTGTACAAACTTTACACACCGACTATATTGACAGTAGTCCCGGGAGTGTCTCCCAAATAAAAGAATGTACCGCAGAATTCATCAAATTTGCCAAAGAAACCCATGTGCCTGTTTTTTTGGTGGGACATATCACCAAAGATGGTCAAATTGCAGGGCCGAAGATATTGGAACACATGGTGGATGTGGTATTGCATTTTGAAGGAGACCGGAACCACATCTACCGTATTCTAAGAACTCAAAAAAATCGCTTTGGAGCAACTTCTGAGATTGGAATTTATGAAATGCAGTCCAAAGGTTTAAGGGCCGTGAGTAACCCCAGTGAACTTTTGATTTCGGAAAAAGATGAAAAATTAAGTGGGCATGCCATTGCGGCAACCATTGAAGGTATCCGCCCTTTAATGATTGAAATTCAAGCTTTGGTCAGTACCGCAGTTTATGGCACTCCACAAAGAACTACTACTGGTTACAACACCAAAAGACTCAATATGCTTTTGGCCGTTTTGGAGAAAAGAGCAGGTTTTGCCTTGGGTGCAAAAGATGTTTTTATCAATATTACAGGAGGGATTTCTATCGCCGATCCCGCCATTGATTTAGCGGTCGTTGTTGCCATATTATCAAGTTATCACGATATAGATGTCTCTGAAAACTTTTGCTTTGCCGCAGAGGTGGGATTATCGGGTGAAATCAGACCTGTACCGAAAACAGAACAGCGCATACAAGAAGCATCAAAACTGGGGTTTGACACTATTGTAATCTCCAAATTTGCCAAAATTGGCAAACAAAACGAATCCATTAAAGTGTTGGCTGTTTCCAAAATTGAAGCGTTGATCTCAGCACTTTTTGGTTAAAATTTAAATTCATTTCCGCTATAAAACGTAAATTTAGTTGATCAATAATCAATTACATGGATAAAGTAATCAAAGATTTCTTGGCTGATGTCAGCAAAAGAAATCAAAATGAGCCTGAATTTATGCAGGCAGTCACTGAGGTAGCCGAAACGGTGATCCCCTATATCGTTAAAAATGATGTTTACTACGGTCAGAACATTTTAAAGCGCATGGTAGAACCCGAGCGTGTGGTTTCCTTCAGAGTCGCTTGGATTGATGATCAAGAGGAGATTCAAGTAAACCGCGGCTACAGAATAGAAATGAATTCTGCAATTGGCCCCTATAAAGGTGGTTTGCGTTTTCACCCCAGTGTAAACTTAAGCGTACTCAAGTTTTTGGCTTTTGAGCAAATCTTCAAAAACAGCTTGACTACACTTCCAATGGGAGGTGGAAAAGGAGGTTCAGATTTCAACCCCAAAGGAAGGACGGATACGGAAGTCATGCGTTTTTGCCAAAGTTTTATGACAGAACTATTCCGTCACATCGGCCCAAATCGAGACATTCCTGCCGGAGACATAGGGGTAGGAAGTAGGGAAATTGGCTATATGTTTGGACAATACAAAAGGTTGAAAAACGAATTTACAGGGGTTTTAACTGGGAAAGGCATCTCCTGGGGAGGCTCTCTGATCCGACCCGAGGCCACTGGCTATGGAGTAGTTTACTTTGTTCAAAAGATGATGGAACACAACGGTGCTGGTCTAAAAGACAAAAAGGTTGTGATTTCGGGAAGTGGAAATGTAGCCCAATATGCTGCAGAAAAAACCATTCAATTGGACGCTAAAGTATTAACTATGTCTGATTCCTCTGGATACATTTATGATGCAGAGGGCATAGACGAGGAAAAATTGGCCCATGTGATGGAACTTAAAAACATAAAAAGAGCCCGAATCAGTGCCTATATTGAAAAATACCCCAAAGCAAAGTTTATCTCAGGCAAAACACCTTGGGAGGTTGCCTGTGAAATAGCCCTGCCTTGTGCTACCCAAAATGAGTTGAATGAAAAAGACGCTGCTTTATTGATCCGTAACGGCTGTATGTGTGTTGGTGAGGGAGCCAATATGCCCTCTACTCCAGAAGCCATTCACCAATTTACCAATCATAAAATCCTCTATGCTCCGGGCAAAGCCTCCAATGCAGGAGGAGTTGCTGTTTCTGGATTAGAAATGGCACAAAACTCGCTCAGGTACAATTGGTCCAGGGAAGAAGTAGATGCCAAATTACAATCCATCATGGCCGATATTCACCAATCTTGCTTGGATTTTGGCGAAGAAGAAGGTTATGTCAACTATGTGAAGGGAGCCAACATTGCCGGTTTTGTAAAAGTAGCCGATGCCATGCTTGCTCAAGGAGTAGTTTAAACCTGCTTTCCAATATGTTGATTGAAACCGATGCCATTGTTATCAGCACATTGAAATACGGTGATTCTAGCCTAATTGCCCGTTGCTATTGCAAAGAACTGGGATTAAAATCTTTTATGCTCAAAGGCATATTGTCCTCCAAAAAAGGTGCCCTGAAAAAATCACTGTTCCAGCCTCTCAGTATCATTAGCCTGATTACTCAGGTAAAAAATGAAAACAGAGAAGGACTCCACTTTATTAAGGAAGCCAGAGTGCGTTTTCCTTTGATCGAAATTCCTTTTGATATCAAAAAAAACGCAGTAGCCCTGTTTTTGTCCGAAGTGATGACACGTGTCATTAGTGAGGAGGGATCACCCAATGCTACATTATACCATTTTATTCAAAAAAACGTTATTCACTTAGAGCAAAAAGAGTTTTCGCCACTTTTTCATTTAAAGTTTATGTTGGACCTCAGTCAACATCTAGGCTTCTATCCCAATCAAACAGACATGGAGCAAGACTGCTTTGATTTAGAAAGTGGCTGTTTTTGCGGTTCATCCCCCTCCAAATATGTCATCGGGGGGGAGCTGGTCCTTGCTTTTAAAAAATTAATTGGCACAAATTTTGAAAAATTGCAAGACCTAACATTTCCCAATTCACTCAGAACAAAGTTGTTAAGTATCTTGATAGATTATTTTAATTTACATTTACAAGGTTTTGGAAAAATAAAATCAGTCGATATACTCCATGAAATCTTTCGCTAAGAATAGTTTTTTTCTGCTTATTCTTCCCTTTTTAGGCTTACACAGTCTTTGGGGTCAAGACATTTGGGTGGAAGATGGTATAACGGGCGAGCCTTTGGAGAATGTAGTTGTTTTTTCAGAAGATGGGAATCATAACCTCGTGACCAACGCCCTTGGAAAAGCAGTGCTCAATAATTTTCCTCGCAAGGGTAAAATCAAATTTAATCTGATGGGATATCAACCCTTGACCATTTCAATTCTTGAAATTTTGCAAGGAAAAAAAGTTGTCCCATTGATTTCGGAGGATGAAGTTTTGGAGGAAGTGGTACTTTCTGTAGCTCGATCCCAAGTCACAAGAGACAAAATTGCCGAGCAAGTAGGAATTATCTCACAAAAAGACATTGAGATTGGGGGAGTAGCTACAGGAGCAGATCTTTTGGAAATCAATCCCAACATCAGGATTCAAAAGTCTCAAGGAGGAGGAGGAAGTCCAGTTTTGAGGGGGTTTGAAGCCAATCGGGTCTTGATCGTAGTTGATGGAGTGAGAATGAATAACGCCATCTACAGGTCGGGTCATCTTCAAAACGCTATTACCATCGACCCACACAATATAGATAGAGTGGAAGTAACTTTTGGATCTTCATCCGTTGGCTATGGTTCCGATGCATTGGGAGGAGTCATTCACTACTATACCAAATCACCACAATTGAACAATAAAACTCCCGTAAAATCTGAGTTTTCGTCCACCTTTAATTACGCCAATTTCTCTTTTGTAAATAATGTTAATACCGCCTTGAGTTATAAAAACTGGGGTAGCCTAACCAGTGTGAGTTATTCTAATTTCGGTGATATCAGAATTGGCGAAAAAAGAAATCACGGTTTTTCAAATTGGGGATTGACCCCCAATTACTCTCTTAACAGTAGAAATAAGTACAGCGAAATACCCATCAGCAACTCCAATCCCAACATTCAAAAAAACACAGCCTACAACCAATTCGATATTTTTCAAAAATTCCTTGTTCGTCTTCCCAGCGAGATGCTTTTAAATATCAACCTTCAATATTCGGAATCCTCCGATATTGATCGATACGATAAACTGGCGGAGGAACGAGATGGAAGTCTTCGTTTTAGTGAATGGTACTACGGCCCCCAAAAAAGATTTTTTCTCTCCCCACAACTCAAATTTTTCTTGGGCAAAAACTGGTTAAAAAAAGGAGCGCTTACCGCTGCCTATCAAAATGTTGAAGAATCGAGAGTCAATCGAAAGTTCGGAAGCCTGACCCGCTCCCATCAAATCGAAAAGGTTGATGTTTATAGTATTAATGCCGATTTTTATGGAAATATCGCCCAAGGACATTCCCTATCCTACGGACTGGAATGGACTTATAACAAAATTCGATCCCAAGGTTATGCCTTAGATCTGGTTCTCGGTTTGGATGATATCATCGGTTATAGTGACCGCATCACAATACCCTCTCGATACCCTAGCGATGGCAGTAGTGCTTCTAGTTTTGCTGGTTATTTGAATTGGATTTATCGGACTAACGATCGCTTAACCATTAATGGGGGACTAAGGCTCACCAGCTCAAAAATTATTGCCCGTTGGAATGATACTGCACCAGTAGACAAACTTCTGTCCACAGTCGATTTACAATCTGAAGCTTTGACCTATACTTTGGCAATGACCTATCGACCCAATGAAAGATGGCAAATCGACAGTTTAATTTCCAGTGGATTCAGAACCCCCAATATTGATGATATCGGAAAAATAAGGGAGAGCAATGGAATTCTATTAGTCCCCAATTCCTTTTTACAACCAGAATACGCCTATACCTTCGAATCTGGGATCAAATTTACCGGCCAAGACAAAATCAATTTTATTGACCTAAGAGCTTTTAGCACTCTGGTTTCCCGACACATCGTAAGGTCTGATTTTATAGTTTTTTCCGACACCAGTACCCCCAATGAGAATTCTATTTTATACAATGAGGAAGAAGTATTTACCCAAGCCAACAAGAATTTAGGCAACCGTTTTATCTATGGAGCTTCCCTTCAAGGAAAATGGATGTTGAGTGATCCATTTGAAATCATGGGAGGAATTACTTACACTACCGCCGATCAAAACACTGATTATGGTCCCATGCCTTCTATCGCTCCCTTGTTCGGAACTTTTACCCTTTCTCACAAAATTAAAAACTGGAGGACTTTACTGATTTGGAAATTCAGTGAGCGAAAACACCCCCGAGATTACAGTTGGGGAGGCGAAGATGGACTTAACGAAACTCCTGTGATGAACCCCATTGCCGTTGATGATATTGATAAATATTACGGTATGCCCTCTTGGAATATTTGGTCTATCATGTCCCAATATCAGCTAAGAAAAAACATTGTTTTAAATGTTAGATTGAAAAATATTTTTGATCTGCATTACAGAACTTTTGCCTCAGGTATCTCTGCTGAAGGAAGGAGTTTACAGTTAGGATTGAAGGTTAAAATCTAAAATCCTTTTTTTTACCTAAAATCCTTAATTTCGCAACTTTAATAAACGCCACCTGACATGGTTTTCAAGGAGTATAAAGGACTGAATTTACCCGCAATTTCTTCAGAAATACTGAACTTCTGGGAGGAACACCAGATTTTTGAAAAAAGCATCTCCGAAAGAACGGATCGTCCTCCCTATATTTTTTATGAGGGTCCTCCTTCGGCTAATGGAATGCCAGGTATTCACCACGTGATGGCACGAACCATCAAGGATATTTTTTGCCGGTACAAAACCCAAAAAGGTTATCAAGTAAATCGAAAAGCAGGCTGGGATACTCACGGGCTACCAGTCGAACTTGGGGTTGAAAAGGCATTGGGTATTACTAAGGATGCCATTGGAACCTCTATCTCCGTTGAGGAATACAACAACGCATGTAAGGAGGCTGTAATGAAATATACCGACGTATGGAACCGATTAACTCAGAAAATGGGTTATTGGGTGGACATGGACGATCCCTATGTTACCTATACTTCCAAATACATGGAAACCGTCTGGTGGTTGATCAAACAGATTCACGAAAAAGGCCTTTTATACAAGGGTTATACTATTCAACCCTACTCTCCAAAGGCTGGAACGGGATTGAGTTCGCACGAGTTGAATCAACCTGGCACCTACCAAGACGTTAGTGATACCACCGTAACGGCACAATTTAAGACCAAAGAGGATTCAATCCCAGATTTTCTTAAAGGTAGTACTCCCCTCTACCTTCTGGCATGGACCACCACACCGTGGACGCTGCCCTCCAACACGGCCTTGACCGTGGGGCCAAAAATTGACTATGTACTCGTCCATACTTTCAACCAGTATACTTTTCAACCCGTTCGGGTAATATTGGCCAAAGCCTTGGTCAGTAAACAGTTCTCTGGAAAATATGAGGCCGAAAGTACTTTGTCGGCCTTAGAAAACTACACTGAAGGAGCCAAAAAAATCCCTTTTTTCCTTGAAAAGGAATTCAAAGGAAAAGACCTCCTCAATATCAGATATGAAAAAATATGGCGGGAAGCACCGGAACCAGTCGATCATCCTGAAAATGCCTATCGGGTCATTTTGGGAGATTTCGTGACCACTGAAGATGGAACTGGTATTGTTCATACCGCACCGACTTTTGGTGCCGATGATGCCAAGGTCGCCAAAGAGGCAATCCCAGAAGTTCCTCCGCTTTTGATTTTGGACGAAAACAGCAATAAAGTTCCTTTGGTGGACTTACAAGGTAAATTCCGCAGCGAAATGGGGAGTTTGGCCGGACAATATGTCAAAAACGAATATTACGACGAAGGCAAGGCTCCTGACAAATCCAGCGACGTGCAAATCGCCATTAGACTCAAAGAAGAGAATTTGGCATTTAAGGTCGAAAAATACGTTCACTCCTACCCCAACTGCTGGAGAACAGATAAACCCATCCTCTATTACCCGCTGGACTCATGGTTCATCAAAGTAACAGAGGTAAAAGATCGACTCACAGCCCTAAATCAAGAAATCAACTGGAAACCCAAATCCACAGGCGAAGGTAGATTTGGTAACTGGTTGGCCAACGCCAACGACTGGAACCTGTCAAGATCCCGATTTTGGGGTATCCCACTACCCGTATGGAGGACAGAAGAGGGGGAAGAAACAAAAGTGATTGGATCGGTAGCGGAGTTGTATGAAGAAATCGAAAAATCCATCCTAAAGGGTCATATGAGCACCAATCCACTCGCCAATTTTGAAGTGGGTGACATGAGTGAAGCCAATTACCAAAAGGTAGACCTTCACAAACACATTGTCGATGAAATTGTGCTGACTTCGTCCAAAGGGACAGCCATGCTACGTGAAAAAGACTTGATCGATGTTTGGTTTGACTCAGGCGCTATGCCCTATGCACAATGGCATTATCCTTTCGAAAACAAAGAAAAAATCGACAGTGGAAATGCCTTCCCCGCCGACTATATCGCAGAAGGTGTAGATCAAACCCGTGGTTGGTTCTATACACTACATGCCATCAGCACACTGGTTTTTGATTCTATTTCATACAAAAATGTGGTTTCCAACGGATTGGTATTGGACAAAAACGGCCAAAAAATGTCTAAACGCTTGGGCAACGCTGTAGACCCCTTTGAGACCATTGACCAATATGGAGCAGATGCCACCCGATGGTATATGATTTCAAACGCCAACCCCTGGGATAACCTCAAATTTGACTTGGACGGCATAGGCGAAGCACAACGCAAGTTTTTTGGAACCCTACACAACACCTATTCCTTCTTTAGCCTCTATGCCAATATAGATAATTTTAAAAATGAAGAAGTACCCATTCCCCTTGACGAACGCTCCGAATTGGATCGCTGGATTTTATCTGAACTTAACAGTTTGATTGGGAAAGTGGATGCTTTCTACAAAGACTATGAGCCCACCAAAGCGACCCGAGCCATTTCCGAATTTGTTCAGGAAAAATTGAGCAACTGGTATGTGAGATTGTGTAGAAGGCGTTTTTGGAAAGGAGAATATCAAAAAGATAAAATTGCGGCCTATCAAACCCTCTGGGAATGCCTTCTAAAAATAAGCCAATTGGCTGCCCCTGTAGCTCCCTTTTACAGCGACCGCTTGTATCAAGATTTAACCCAAAATACGACCGCCAAAAAATCCGTTTCGGTGCATCTATCAACTTTTCCCTTAGCGCATCCCGAAGCTATCGATTCAGCCCTAGAAAATCGAATCAACAAAGCCCGAAACATCACTTCATTGGCACTTTCACTCCGGAAAAAAGAACAAATTAAAGTAAGACAGCCGCTACAAACCCTAATGGTTGCCGTAAATGGCCCAGAGGAAAAAAATGAAATCAAAAAGATTCAGGAGCAATTGCGCTCAGAGGTCAACGTCAAATCCATTGAATTGATTGATGATAACAGCAATATATTAGTCAAAGAAATCAAACCCAATTTTAAAATATTGGGGCCCCGATTTGGAAAAGATATGGGAAAAGTAGTTGGTAAGATCAATGCTTTTGGGGAAGCTGAAATAAGAACCCTTGAGAAGGAAGGCAAGATCAACATCCCACTTAATGAAAAAAATATTATTTTAGACCTCAGCGAGGTGGAAATCACCTCCAAAGATATCGAAGGTTGGTTGGTGGCTCATGGTAATGGACTAACAGTAGCCTTGGACATTCCATTGACCGAAGATTTGATAAATGAAGGCATTGCTCGGGAGTTGGTCAATCGCATTCAAAACATCAGAAAAGACGTTGGACTAGAAGTCACTGATAAAATAGATATCAGCTTTTTGGCCGACGATGATTTAAAAGAAAGAATTGAAAACAACAGTGCATACATACGCTCGGAGACCTTAGGAGAAAAAATTGATTTTCCCTTGCAAATAAACAATGGAACCGAGGTTGTGTTCGACAATATCAAAACAAAAATAACCATTAAAAAGATTGAAAATGGCTAAAGAAACAAAAGCTCGATATTCAGACGAAGAGTTGGAAGATTTCAGAAAATTGATTGAAGACAAAATCAATAAAGCTCAAGCAGATTTAGAACTGTTGAGGAGCGCATACATGAATGACGGCAACAATGGTACAGATGATAC
>JAACDY010000168.1 GCA_009936675.1 Bacteroidota bacterium | reverse complement strand
GGTAGGGTTCTGATGGATACAATTCGATCTTGGTTGGCGGCTTTAGTGGCTTCGTAGGCGTAGGATTTTGGATTCCGCCAAAGGTCTAACAGACCTGCCCCCAGTATCCAATCACCCCCAGTAAGAGCATGAACGCAGTAGCCGTCCATGTGGGGATTTGAACGTATGGCTTCGATCATTCTTTTATTGGCTGTTCCGTGAACGTGTTGTTGTTCCAGATAAAATTCTTTCATGTCGGGGTAAAGATTTTTTAGCCCTGTTTGTTCGAGCATCTGTTGTTGTTCCTCGTGCAATCGCTTGTGGTATCGATAGGCAGGAGTCAAACGATTGCCCTCAGTTTCAAACTTTTTGTTGACCGAAACCAATTCTGCCAAACTGCCATAGCCCAATTCCGACAAAAAGGACATCATGCCAGGTACTACCTTGGACTTGCCTTCCATTCTAAATTTCCCTAGGCCGGCGGCCTCTTTTTCTGCGGCTGTCATGGCCATGGAGACATAGCTGTTATAGACTTTTTCATTGATGTAGGCTCCAGCATAATTGTGAATATCGTTGAATTTGGTTGGTTCCTTTTCGTTGGGCAAATACATATTGGCGCCAAAAGCCCAACCTCCAGATTCATCGAGGATCAGTCGGGTGGGGTCGAGTTCTCTGCTTAGCATGGCCATAGGACGCATCAATTGATTCAATACTGGACGGTGCAATTCGTTGAACAATTCCCACTGTACGATACAGGTGCGATTGCGGTCTTTGAGTATGGTTTCTTCTACTTCTTGCGCTACTCTCGACGGAAGATAGGGAGTGGACAGGGGAAGTCTCATACATTCCAGTGCAGGACTACCCACGACCATGACGCCCATTTCGTCGGCCAAATCCAACCACATGGGTGTGGTGGGATGCCGCCAAGGTCGGATCATATTAAAGCAAGCTTCTTTAGCCAATCGGATTTCCTTTCGCGCCATCTCCTCCGAATCAGGATAGGCAATGCCATTGGGATAGAGTCCCTCAAAAAATGTGGCTTTGATATAAATTCGTTTTCCGTTGAGGTAAAAATCTTGGTCTTTGATTGTCAGTTCACGCAATCCAAAACGATGGTGCCAATCGTCCGAAATATTTTGTTGGTTTTTTAGATTTATGCGGGCTTGGTACAAAAAAGGATTTTTGGGGGACCAATATTGTGCATCGGGAATTTGTAATTTGACTTTGTGGTGATTGATGCCCGGTTGTAGTTTTAGCAAAGCACGGTGGGTGGCGACTTTATTTTTTTGATTTACAGTTTCAGAAAGCTCGATTTCAATTTCGGCAGATTCACCTTTAATGGCTGTATGATCCAGTGTTAAATGAAAAGTCGCCGCATTGTCACTGATATTGGGTTCTATAAAAACATCTTTGATGTAGGAGGCTCCGGAGGCAACCAATCGTACATTTTGCCATATCCCTCCCGAAAGTCCACCCCGCCATTGTGGTGTTTCCAGCGCCTTGACGCCATCGATATTTTTGTCAGACAAAATGATGGGGCCGACCACCCTGAGGATCAAGATATTTTCTTCCCCCGCTTTTATCATATTGTCCACCCTAAACTCAAAGGGAGTAAATCCTCCTTCGTGATAGCCAACGACTTCCTCGTTGAGCCAGATTTCAGAAAGGTAGTTGACCGCACCAAATTGGAGTCGGACAACTTTGCCTTTCCATTCTTTTGGAACATCAAAAGCATAACGATAAAAAGCCACGCCCTCATAGTCTTTTTCAATCAATTCCCAACTGCTGGGGACTTTGATTTTTCTTTTTTCATCCAACTTTTGCAACACTTCATTTTGATGCCATAGGGACTCAGCTCCCTCATTGTCATGGTCAAAAACGATTTCCCAATCTCCATTGAGGGAGATTTCTTTCTGAGCAAAATTCAGTTGGGTCATCAACAGTAAAAAGGGGAGTAAGATAGATTTCAAAAATTTCATTTCATTTTATTTTTTTGAGTCCGTTTAATTGAATGGGGGCAACTATTTCTGCCATTTGTTGGCGGAGATTTTTCAACTGGTGGTGGGGTTCTTTTGCTGAAAAAATTAAATTGTCCCATTCGTTTGGATCATTCTGATGGTCGTACAATTCCTCTTTCCCGTTGTTGTAGAGAATGTAGCGGTATCGGTCGGTTTTGATGGCATAGTGTTGCATGTGGGCTTGACCTTTGTAAGGGTCTCCTGCATAAACTACGGTTAGTGCGGGGCGCTCGCCTTTCCAAGTTTTGGCGGCGGAATTTTCCAACAATTCCCTCATGCTGAATCCGTCAAGGGAATGCCCTTTTTCATTTTTTTGGGTTTCCGAAGACAAAGCACACAAATCTACCAAGGTAGGATATACATCGATGAGGGAAACCGCTTTGCTAATGGTGGTATTGGCTTTTGTGACCCCTGGAACCCTCATGATCAATGGGACACGCGTGCTTTTTTCCCACAAGG
>JAACDY010000167.1 GCA_009936675.1 Bacteroidota bacterium | reverse complement strand
TTGCACCACATCGCAAAGCCTCCTCAATAGGGATAATAGTTCCCAAACCTCCGTCACCATACTCGCATCCATTTTTTGAAGTTAAAGTCATAAATGGAATGTAATTACAAGAAATCCATATCCAATCCACAAAATCTCTGTAACTGCATTCGCTCATTTTCTTGTACTCTACCTTATTGGTTGACAAATTGGAAACCGTAATGATTACCTCATTACTACTATTTTTTAAAGTCACAAACTCATCGGGAGTAATTGTATTCAAAATCAACTGCCTCAAATGATTGCTTTCTCCAAAGGTTTTTTTTCCTCGGATAAAGTTTTTTAAAACATTAAAGTGATGAATACCAATTGATTGGATACCATTAACTGAATTGATTGTAAAAGGGCAATTGTCAAATATTGTTTCTTGGGTTACTTCCGTAAATTCCTTTTTGATTTTTTCAATCTTATTCAAAGCCAAATGACTGACGAGCAAGCTGCCTGTAGAGCATCCCAAAAACAAATCGTATTTCTTCTTCTGCACTCGAATCAAATGTTCTGCCACGCCACCAGCAAATGCCCCTTTGCTTCCACCCCCCGAAATGACCAATGCTCTCATTTGAGTTTATTTTATCCCAAATTAATGGAAGTTTTAAACAATTCAAATTGAATCCTACCTAAAACAATTATTTTAGTAAAAGTAATGGATGTACTTCAAACCCCCATAGAATACCTTAAAGGCGTAGGCCCAAGCCGAGCCCATTTACTCAAACAAGAATTGAACTTGTTTACCCTTCAGGATTTACTCCATTTTTTTCCTCACCGGTACATCGATCGTTCTACTTTCTATAAAATCAAAGATTTACCCAGAAACTCCTCTGAAGTCCAAATCAAAGGAGAAATTACGAAAGTTGAAATGATCTCTCAAAAAAGAGGTAAACGCCTGGTAGCCACTTTCACTGATGGGGATAATATTATGGAATTGGTTTGGTTTAGGGGGCATCAATGGATTAAAGAAAGTTTAAAGTTGAATACGAATTATGTGATTTTCGGTCGACTCAACTGGTATGGTAATCGACCCAATATGCCACATCCTGAAATGGAAACTCTTGAAAACTTTGACAAAGGCCTCTCCAAAGCGCTTCAAGCGGTATATCCCAGTACGGAAAAGCTACTTAATAAAGGGATTTCTCAAAGGGTTGTCACCAAGATGATGGGAGAATTGTTGCAATCCCAAAAGAATCCATTTGCAGAGACCCTCCCCGAAGATTTGAGAAATAAATACAAACTGATCTCTAAAAATGAAGCCCTTAAAAACATCCATTTCCCTGAGGATCAAGATAGGCTTACGGCGGCTCAAAATAGATTGAAGTTCGAGGAACTGTTTTTCATACAATTGCAATTGTTGATGAAAAACCTTCAACGCAAACAAAAAATAAAGGGCTTTGTTTTTGAAAAAGTAGGAAATCAGTTTAACGCCTTTTTTAAAAACAATCTCCCTTTCGAGCTGACAAACGCTCAAAAAAGAGTGATCCGTGAAATCCGAAAAGACATTGGCAACGGTCAACAAATGAACCGCTTATTACAAGGAGATGTGGGGTCGGGAAAAACCATTGTGGCCCTAATGGTGATGTTGATTGCAGCCGATAATGGTTTTCAATCCTGCCTAATGGCTCCAACCGAAATTCTGGCCAAACAGCATTATCAATCACTAAAATCCATGGTCGGAGGCTTGGACATCTCTATTGGACTCTTGACTGGTAGTTCCAAAAAAGCCGAACGAACCCAATTGGCAGAACTTTTGGAATCGGGGGAGTTAGATATTTTGATAGGAACCCATGCCGTAATCGAAGACAAAATAAAATTTAAAAACCTCGGATTGGCGGTGGTCGATGAACAACATCGTTTTGGTGTGGCACAAAGGGCCAAACTATGGCGAAAAAACAGCATCCCTCCACATGTACTGGTTATGACAGCCACTCCTATTCCTCGCACACTGGCAATGAGTGTTTACGGAGATTTGGATATTTCTGTCATCGACGAATTACCTCCCGGGCGCAAAAAAGTAAAGACAATCCATCGCTATGACAGCAACCGTCTGAAGGTCTTTAAGTTCATTGCTGATGAAATTCAAAAAGGGCGACAGATTTATATGGTTTATCCACTGATCAAGGAATCTGAAAAAATGGATTACAAAGACCTGATGGATGGCTATGAGAGTATTTCAAGAGCCTTCCCTCCTCCTCAATATCAAATCAGTATTGTACACGGTCAAATGCCTGCAAAGGACAAGGATTATGAAATGGATCGCTTTATAAAGAAACAAACCCAAATAATGGTGGCCACCACTGTGATCGAGGTGGGGGTAAATGTACCCAATGCATCGGTGATGGTCATAGAAAGTGCGGAGCGTTTTGGATTGTCCCAATTGCATCAACTGCGCGGTCGTGTGGGTAGGGGTAATGATCAAAGCTATTGCATACTGATGAGCAGTCACAAACTCACTAATGAAGCTAAAACCCGCTTGGAAACCATGACGGCTACCACCGATGGATTTCAAATTGCTGAGGTGGATCTAAAACTCCGAGGCCCTGGTGACCTCATGGGCACCCAACAAAGCGGTGTATTACAACTTAAAATTGCCGACATCATCAAAGACAATCAGTGGCTTAAAACCGCCCGAAGCGACGCTCAGGAGTTATTGCGAGAAGATCCCCGATTAGAAGCGATCAAAAACACACCCTTGAGACAAACCTTGGCCAAAATGAAAGCTTATCAAAACATATGGAATTACATCAGTTAAAAAAGGTGGTTAAGCATAGATTATTATCTTTGCCCTTCGATTTAATAGTCATTTATTCTCGATGAAAATATCATACAACTGGATCAAACAGTTTCTAAAAATAGACCTGCTCCCAAAGCAAGTATCTGAAATATTGACCGACTTGGGTTTAGAGGTTGAGGGAATCACCTCATTAGAGTCTATCAAAGGAGGACTTAAAGGGGTTGTTGTTGGTGAGGTATTGAAATGTTCACAACATCCGAATGCCGATCGACTGCGGGTTACTGAGGTTGATTTAGGAACCGAAATAGTACCCATCGTTTGTGGTGCACCCAATGTGTCTCAAGGACAAAAAGTTGCCGTTGCCACAGTTGGCACTTCGCTCTTTGACAAAGAGGAAAAAGCCTTTTTGATTAAAAAGAGTAAAATCAGAGGTGAAGAAAGTCACGGCATGATCTGTGCTGAGGATGAATTGGGCTTAGGTGAATCCCACAACGGTATTATGGTTTTGGATGCTAACTTAGAAAATGGCACTCCTTGCAATGAGATTTTTGATGTAGAAGTTGATACTGTTTTTGAAATTGGGTTGACACCCAATCGAGCAGATGCCATGAGTCATATGGGGGTGGCTAGGGATTTAAAAGCCTATTGTCAATTTAATGGTATTAAATTCAAATGGTCCTCTCCCAGTATAGACCATTTCAGCATCGTTCCTTCTGAAAAAAAGTTTAGCGTATCGGTAGAATCCGAGGATAAGGCTCCCAGATATATGGGTGTCAACATCACCAATTTATCCGTCAAACCCTCCCCTACCTGGTTGCAAAACCGCCTTAAAGCACTGGGGATTGGGTCAAAAAATAATGTAGTAGACATCACGAACTTTGTGTTGCACCATATGGGACAACCTCTCCATGCTTTTGATTTGGATAAAATTAAGGATGGAATTGTGGTTAAAACTGTTTCTCAAGACACTCCTTTTGTCACCTTAGACGGCTTAGAACGAAAACTCCATGCAGAAGATTTGATGATTTGTGATCACCAAAAACCCTTATGTATCGCTGGGGTTTTTGGAGGACAAGATTCTGGAGTGAGCGAAACTACGACAAGTATATTTTTGGAGAGTGCTTATTTCGACCCCGTAAGCATCAGAAAATCAGCCAAAAGGCATGGGTTGAACACAGATGCCTCATTCAGATTTGAAAGGGGTATTGACCCAGAAATCACAGTTCAGGC
>JAACDY010000021.1 GCA_009936675.1 Bacteroidota bacterium | reverse complement strand
TGGACAATCTTTCCATGCCAATGGAACCAAACTCTACTCGGCAAGAGTCATTCCTTTCAAAGGTTCATGGATTGAATTTGCTACTGACATCAACAGTGTCATGTATGCTTATATTGACAGAAAGAAAAAATTACCCGTAACCACGCTTTTTAGAGCCATTGGTTACGAAGGTGATAAAGATATTTTAGAAATATTCGATTTGGCAGAAGAAATCAAAGTTTCCAAAACCGGATTGAAGAAAGTACTAGACCGCAAACTTGCGGCCCGTGTTTTGAAATCATGGCATGAGGATTTTGTGGATGAGGACACAGGGGAGGTAATATCCATCGAACGAAACGAAATCATTATCGATCGTGACACCTTATTGGAAAAAGAGCATATCGAAATGATCCTTGAAGCAGATGTCAAAACCATACTCTTGCACAAGGAAGATGCCCATATGGCAGACTACGCCATCATTCACAATACCCTTCAAAAAGATCCTACCAACTCTGAAAAAGAAGCGGTAGAACACATCTATCGTCAGTTGAGGAATGCTGAACCACCGGATGAGGATACTGCTCGTGGTATCATTGACAAACTCTTCTTTTCGGATCAGCGTTACAATCTAGGTGAAGTAGGGCGTTACCGAATGAACAAAAAACTCAACCTCGAAGTTGAGATGGACAAGCAGGTTTTGACCAAAGTTGATATTATTACTATTGTCAAGTATTTGATAGAATTGATCAACTCCAAAGCAGAAATCGACGATATCGATCACCTTTCCAACAGAAGGGTAAGAACGGTAGGAGAACAACTTTCATCTCAGTTTGGTGTTGGATTGGCCAGAATGGCTCGAACCATTCGTGAGCGAATGAACGTTAGAGACAATGAGGTATTTACGCCCATTGATTTGATCAATGCCAAAACACTTTCCTCGGTCATTAACACCTTTTTTGGAACCAACCAGTTGTCGCAGTTTATGGATCAAACCAATCCATTGGCTGAGATCACTCACAAAAGAAGATTATCAGCACTGGGTCCCGGTGGTCTCTCCAGAGAGCGCGCAGGATTTGAGGTGCGTGATGTTCACTATACCCACTACGGCAGACTTTGCCCCATTGAAACTCCCGAGGGACCTAACATTGGATTGATTTCTTCTCTAGGAGTATATGCCAAAGTAAATAACTTAGGTTTTATCGAAACTCCTTATCGCAAAGTAAATGATGGGAAGATCGATTTGGAGAACACCATCTACCTCAGTGCAGAGGAAGAAGAAAATCAATTGATTGCCCAAGCTAACATCCCTTATGATAAGGGTGGAAAAATCACTTCTGAAAAAGTAATTGCCCGTGATCAAGCGGATTTCCCAGTGGTTACCCCCGACGAAATCAACTATACGGATGTAGCTCCCAACCAAATAGCTTCTATTTCGGCTTCTTTGATTCCTTTCTTGGAACACGATGATGCCAACAGGGCTTTGATGGGATCCAATATGATGCGTCAGGCAGTTCCCCTTTTACGTCCAGAATCTCCCATTGTTGGAACCGGATTAGAAAGACAAGTTGCTTCTGATTCTAGGGTATTGATCAACGCAGAAGGAGACGGAGTGGTAGAGTATGTTGATGCCAATAAGGTAACCATCAAATACGATATGACAGAGGATCAGAAATTGGTAACCTTTGATGGTGACACCAAGACTTATAATTTGATCAAATTCAGAAAAACCAACCAAGGAACATGTATCAACCTTAAACCCATTGTCAAAAAAGGCGATCGTGTTGCCAAAGGTCAGGTACTGTCTGAAGGTTATGCCACTCAGAACGGAGAATTGGCCTTGGGAAGAAATATGAAAGTGGCCTTCATGCCATGGAAAGGATACAACTTTGAGGATGCCATCGTGATTTCTGAGCGAGTCGTTCGACAAGATATCTCTACTTCCATTCATATAGACGAATATTCTATCGATGTAAGAGACACTAAACTTGGAACAGAAGAATTGACCGATGATATTCCAAATATCAGCGAGGAAGCCACCAAAGATCTGGACGAAAACGGAATGATCCGTATCGGTGCAGAGGTGAATCCTGGAGATATTTTGATTGGAAAAATCACCCCCAAAGGGGAATCCGATCCTTCTCCTGAAGAAAAACTTTTACGTGCGATCTTTGGAGACAAGGCTGGAGATGTAAAAGATGCTTCACTCAAAGCACCACCATCTCTAAGAGGGGTTGTCATCGATAAGAAATTGTTTACCCGTTCGGTTAAGGACAAGAGAAAAAGAAATCAAGACAAGCAAGAACTCGAAATATTAGATGAGAAATTCGAAGTCAAATTTGAAGAGTTGAAGGGTATCTTGATTGAAAAACTCTTTAATATTGTCAATGGTAAAACTTGTCAAGGGGTTCAAAATGACCTTGGGGAAGAAATTCTACCCAAAGGGAAAAAGTACACCCTTAAGATGTTAACTGCGGTTGAAGATTATACCCACTTGACCAAAGGAACATGGACTACCACTGATGCAACCAACAAATTGATTGCTGATTTGATTCACAATTACAAGATCAAAGAAAACGATCTTCAAGGTTCGTTGAGAAGGGAAAAATTCACCATCAGTGTTGGAGACGAATTGCCCGCTGGGGTCAAGAAATTGGCCAAGGTTTATATCGCCAAAAAGCGCAAGCTTAAGGTAGGAGATAAAATGGCTGGACGTCATGGAAACAAAGGAATTGTAGCTCGAATCGTCCGAGAGGAAGAAATGCCTTTCTTGGAAGACGGTACTCCAGTAGATATCGTGTTGAACCCATTGGGGGTACCTTCGCGTATGAACATCGGTCAGATATACGAAACCGTGCTCGGATGGGCCGGATTGGATTTGGGTGAAAAATATGCCACACCAATTTTTGACGGAGCTACCATTGACCAAATCAATGAGTTGACCGACAGTGCTGGTATTCCTCGTTATGGTCATACTTACCTCTACGACGGAGGTACAGGAGAGCGTTTTGATCAACCTGCTACCGTAGGGGTAATTTATATGTTAAAACTAGGACATATGGTTGACGATAAAATGCACTCCAGATCGATTGGACCTTATTCCTTGATTACGCAGCAACCTTTGGGTGGTAAAGCCCAATTTGGAGGTCAGCGATTTGGGGAAATGGAAGTTTGGGCACTGGAAGCTTATGGAGCCTCCAGCACCTTGCAAGAAATATTAACCGTCAAGTCAGACGATGTCATTGGTCGTGCCAAAACCTATGAATCCATCGTGAAAGGGGAAACCCTTCCTGAACCCGGATTACCAGAATCTTTCAACGTGTTGATGCACGAGCTGAAAGGATTAGGATTAGACATCAGATTAGAAGAATAATTAAAACAGTGCTACTGAGTTATGCAAAGAAATAACGAAATCATTACCCAAAAGAAGTTTAATAAAATATCCATAGGTTTGTCCTCTCCGGAGGTGATCTTGGGCAATTCTAGAGGTGAGGTTCTCAAGCCCGAAACGATCAATTACCGAACCCATAAACCCGAACGTGATGGTTTGTTTTGTGAACGTATCTTCGGTCCGGTCAAAGACTTTGAATGTGCCTGTGGTAAATACAAGCGTATCCGATACAAAGGGATTGTTTGTGACCGCTGTGGTGTAGAGGTCACTGAGAAAAAAGTAAGACGTGACCGTGTTGGACACATCAATTTGGTAGTTCCTGTAGCCCACATCTGGTATTTCAGATCATTGCCCAACAAAATTGGATATCTTTTAGGATTGCCCTCCAAGAAATTGGATATGATCATCTACTACGAACGTTATGTGGTGATTCAACCTGGTAATACCAAAAATGAAGAGGGAGAGCCTGTACAAAAGATGGATTTCCTCACCGAAGAGGAATACCTCAATATTATGGAGCAATTGCCCCCTGAGAACCAATTCCTTGAAGACAGCGATCCTGAAAAGTTCATCGCTAAAATGGGTGCAGAGTGTTTAATTGAATTATTGTCAAGAATAGATCTTGAGGCCCTTTCCTATGAATTGCGTCACAAAGCCAATAACGAAACTTCTAAGCAAAGAAAAACCGAAGCCCTTAAAAGACTCCAAGTTGTGGAGGCTTTTAAAGATGCCAACGAAAACAGGGAAAATTTACCCGAATGGATGATTATGAAGGTCGTTCCTGTGATCCCACCAGAATTAAGACCTTTGGTGCCATTGGATGGTGGACGTTTTGCCACTTCAGATTTGAATGATTTGTATCGACGGGTCATCATCAGAAACAATCGTTTGAAGCGATTGGTAGAGATCAAAGCTCCTCAGGTGATTTTGAGAAACGAAAAGCGAATGCTTCAGGAATCGGTTGATTCTTTGCTTGACAATACGCGTAAATCATCGGCTGTAAAAACAGATTCTAACCGTCCCCTAAAATCCCTTTCAGATTCGCTCAAAGGAAAGCAAGGGCGTTTTCGTCAAAACCTTTTGGGAAAAAGGGTAGATTATTCTGCACGATCTGTAATCGTTGTAGGACCCGAATTAAAACTTTTTGAATGTGGACTGCCCAAAGGCATGGCCGCTGAACTTTACAAGCCTTTCATCATCAGAAAATTGATTGAAAGAGGAATTGTAAAGACGGTAAAATCTGCTAAAAAGATCATCGACCGTAAAGAACCTGTGGTTTGGGATATTTTGGAAAATGTATTGAAGGGGCATCCCGTGCTTTTGAACAGGGCTCCCACCTTACACCGATTAGGGATTCAAGCTTTCCAACCCAAATTGATAGAAGGTAAAGCCATTCAATTACACCCACTCGTATGTACTGCCTTTAATGCCGACTTTGACGGGGATCAAATGGCTGTTCACTTGCCCCTAGGGCCAGAAGCCATTTTGGAAGCGCAACTTTTGATGTTGGCTTCTCATAACATTCTCAACCCCGCCAACGGTTTTCCTATTACCGTTCCTTCTCAGGATATGGTATTGGGACTTTACTACATGACCAAAGCCAGGAAATCCACTAAAGATATTCCCGTTAAGGGAGAAGGTTTGACTTTCTATTCTGTTGAGGAAGTTCATATCGCATACAATGAAAAGCGAGTGGATCTCAATGCAATGGTCAAAATCAGAGCCAAAGACTTTAACGAAGAAGGCGAGTTGGTTTATCAAATCATTGAATCTACTGTAGGTCGTATATTGTTTAATGAGGTAGTTCCTGAAAATGCAGGGTACTTCAACGAAGTATTGACCAAAAAGAACCTTAGAGAAATTATTGGTAAGATTCTTAAAGTGACCAGTGTCCCTGAAACCGCTGATTTCTTGGATAAAATCAAGAGCATGGGTTATGGATTCGCTTTCAAAGGAGGACTGTCCTTCAGTTTGGGAGATATTATTATTCCCAAGGAAAAAATCGATATGATCGAAGATGCCAATACTCAAGTCGATGGTATTTCGGGCAATTATAATATGGGATTGATTACCAACAACGAACGCTACAATCAGGTGATCGATGTTTGGACATCAACCAATGCCAAGTTGACTGAGTTGGCCATGAAACGCATTAGCGAAGATCAACAAGGATGCAACTCTGTATTTATGATGTTGGATTCAGGAGCAAGGGGATCTAAAGAGCAAATCCGTCAGTTGACAGGAATGCGAGGATTGATGGCAAAACCCAAAAAGTCGAATGTTGGAGGTGGAGAGATTATCGAAAACCCCATTCTTTCTAACTTTAAAGAAGGCTTGTCCATCTTGGAATACTTTATCTCTACTCACGGAGCTCGAAAAGGATTGGCTGATACGGCCTTGAAAACTGCCGATGCCGGTTATTTGACCCGAAGATTGGTAGATGTTTCACAGGATGTAATCGTCAATCTAGAAGATTGTGGAACCCTCAGAGGTATAAACGTTGAACCTTTAAAGAAAAACGAAGAAATCGTTGAGTCTTTGGGTGAGCGTATCTTAGGACGTGTTTCTCTTCAGACCGTTGTCGATCCACGAACAGATGAGGTGTTGATAGAAGCTGGAGAACAAATTACGGAAGCCATTGTCAAGCGCATCGAGAATGCGCCTATTAGTAGTGTTGAAGTTCGCTCTCCATTAACTTGTGAGGCACTTAAAGGTATTTGTGCCAAGTGTTATGGACGAAATCTTTCTACAGGTAAAATGGTTCAAAAAGGAGAAGCTGTAGGTGTAGTCGCTGCCCAATCCATTGGGGAGCCTGGTACGCAGTTGACCCTTAGAACCTTCCACGTAGGAGGGGTAGCTGGTAACATTTCTGAGGAGAACAGATTGGTGGCCAAGTTTGATGGAATCGCCGAAATTGAAGATCTCAAAACGGTCAAAGGTGAAGATGCTGAAGGCAATGAAGCCAATATTGTCATCTCCAGAACCACGGAGTTGAAGTTGGTTGACGCCAAAACCAAAAACGTACTTAATACCCACAACATCCCTTATGGATCGTCCATCTTTATGAAAAAAGGATCCAAAATCAAAAAAGGAGATGTCCTATGTCAGTGGGATCCCTTTAATGGTGTGATTGTTTCGGAATTCTCAGGAAAAATCAGTTTTGAGAATATTGAGCAAGGGATTACTTATCAAGTTGAAATTGATGAGCAAACCGGATTCCAAGAGAAGGTGATTTCTGAATCTCGAAATAAGAAATTAATTCCTACACTACACATCAAAGATACCAAAGGCAATACCCTGCGTTCATACAACTTGCCCGTAGGTGCGCATTTGATTGTCAATGATGGAGAAAAAATCAAAGAAGGTAAAATCTTGGTTAAAATCCCAAGAAAATCTGCCAAGTCAGGTGATATTACTGGAGGTTTGCCAAGAGTAACAGAATTGTTCGAAGCCCGTAATCCTTCCAACCCAGCTGTGGTATCGGAGGTTGACGGTGTGGTTTCTTTTGGTAAAATCAAAAGAGGAAACCGCGAAATCATTGTGGAGTCCAAATTTGGCGACATCAAGAAATATTTGGTTAAACTATCCAATCAGATTTTGGTTCAGGAAAATGACTTTGTCAAAGCAGGAATGCCACTTTCTGATGGTTCCATTACACCCACCGATATCCTTAAAATCAAAGGCCCATCAGCAGTACAACAATATCTGGTGAATGAAGTGCAAGAGGTTTACCGATTGCAAGGGGTGAAGATTAACGATAAACACTTTGAAGTGGTTGTTCGTCAGATGATGCGAAAGGTAAAAATCCAAGACCCCGGAGATTCGATCTTCCTAGAGGGGCAATTGGTTTACAAGACTGATTTCATCATTGAGAACGACGGTTTATTCGGAAAGAAAATCGTTGAGGAAGTTGGAGCCTCCGAAAACTTAAAAGCAGGACAGATGATTACCGCCCGTCAATTGCGTGATGAAAATTCACTGTTGATCCGTGAGGATAAAGCACCTGTAGTGGCACGTGATGCTGCTTCTGCTACTGCTACACCCGAACTTCAGGGAATCACCCGTGCTTCTTTACAGACCAAATCATTTATCTCTGCGGCCTCTTTCCAAGAGACCACCAAAGTATTGAATGAAGCGGCAGTTAATGGAAAAATAGACTCTCTCGAAGGACTGAAAGAAAATGTTATTGTCGGACATAAAATCCCTGCCGGTACCGGTTTGAGATCTTACGACAACATCATCGTAGGTTCTAAAGATGAGTATACCAGTTTGTTGATAGACAAGGAAGAAGAAGAAGAACAAAAAGTTAATTTATAGTTCATGAGCGATCCCAAAGAGCATAAAGAACAGCAGATTAATATTGAATTGGACGAATCAACCTCACAGGGGATCTATTCCAATTTGGCCATTATCAATCACTCTCCTTCGGAGTTTGTGGTGGACTTTGTAGCCATTATGCCCGGTACACCCAAGGCAAAAGTGAAGTCTAGGATCATTTTGACCCCGGAACACGCCAAAAGGTTTCAGAGTGCATTGGCCGATAACATCCGTCGCTATGAAGAAAGTCACGGAGAGATCGATTCCAAAGATCAACCGCCCATTCCATTAAACTTTGGGCCTGCGGGAGAAGCTTAAAATATAACCCTCAACGAAAGTTGGGGGTTATTTTTTTAATTAGACCATACCATTTAATCGCTTCCACCTCAGTTTGGTTGCACAAGGAATGAATCTTGCATAACGGATGGACTATGATTTCGTTGGGATGAAAATTTGTTAGAATTTTTGACCGTTATCGGCCCACTTAGATATACTGAGTTTTGAGGTCAACACCATTGAGATTATTGAATTATAGCTGGTGTTAGCTAAATTGCTTTTTCATCCAATTGATATATTAAGATTCTTTTCAAGTCCAAGTTCAATATGCTTGTGATAGGTAGAAACTTGAATATCGCTCAGCCCACGTTCTATTCGTGAAATGTAGCTTTTTTTCGTTCCGGATCGTTCTGCGAGTTCCTTCTGTGTCAAATTGGCTTCTTTTCTAGCTTCTTTGAGCATTACACCCAATCGGAAAGCTAGAGAGTTCGCATCATACTGGTCAAGCTTTTCAGTCCCTTTTTTTCTCGTATTTTCGGATGAGTATGTCCTCAAAATCAATTATATCTCCATATTACCCATTTTTTTTAAATATTCTTTTTTTAATTGTTGGGCAATTTTGATGACTTTTTTCGCTGTTTTTTTGGGTTTTCTTTACCAAAGTCTCTACGAGTATAACCAAATTCCCGTCATCAAAAAACCGAAAATACGAATACTTTTAAATGTCGTGATTATCAGTATCTCATATATTCCAACCGTATTTTTTAGCGCCCT
>JAACDY010000166.1 GCA_009936675.1 Bacteroidota bacterium | reverse complement strand
GAGTCCGGCATCGGTTTCGTTGTAATAGGCTCTGCGTTCTGAATGTCCCAAAATGACTTTGTTGATTCCAATACTGTGGAGCATTGTGACAGAAATTTCGCCCGTAAAAGCACCTGACTCTGCAGCATTCATGTTTTGGGCCAAGACCTCTATTCGTCCTCCTTGGGTCAATTCTTCCGCCTGAACCAGATGGGTAAAAGCGGGTGCAATCATCACCCTGACATCGGTTGAAAAACTCAAGGGTTTAAGGGCTTGAATCAACTCCGATGTCTCGCGCTTATTGTTGTTCATTTTCCAATTTCCGGCTACAATTTTTTTTCTCATAATATATAATTGGTTATTGTATTTTGACTTGTGGATCAAGTTGGGCGTAGATAAAATCTACCGCTAAGTTGATCAATATAAAAAGACTCGATAATGTTAAAACGATACCAATGATGACGGGTATATCTAGGGTGTTGAGTGCGGTGACAATTTCCTTTCCCATTCCTTTCCACCCAAAAATGTACTCCACAAAAACAGCTCCAGCCAGCAAAGAAGCGAACCATCCGGAAATCACCGTCACCACTGGATTAAGTGCGTTTTTGACACCATGCCTAAAAATGACTTGAAAGGTGGACAACCCCTTCGAATAGGCTGTTTTGATGTAGTCTTGAGACAAAACTTCGAGTAAACTACTGCGCATCAACTGAATGATGACGGCTATGGGGCGTATGCCCAAAACTACTGCGGGCAGGATTAGGTTTTTTAACTGCAATACGCTTCCCTCTCCAAAATCATCCATTTCATATAAACTTCCACTCATATTCAAACCCGTATATTGGTGGTATAAAAACCCAAAAAACCAGGAAAAAAGAATGGCGCTAAAAAAGGAAGGGACACTCATTCCCAAGGTACTGATAAATTGTAACCAACGATCAATCCAAGTATTGTAGAGTAATGTCGCTACAATGCCCAATAAGATTCCCAAAATAATAGCGATAGAAATTGAGGCCACTGCCAATATCAGAGTATTGGAAAAAGTTTCGGCAATGACCGTTGAAACTTTTTTACCTCTTTTTTGATAGGAAGTCCTGAGATAAGGCCATTTGAGGGTCAAAATATATTGACTGTTTTGAATGATAGGAAATGCACTGTATTTTTTGGTGGAGAAATAGGAAAGCTCATTTCGATCTGTTGAATGCAACGATAGCGGAGACAAATCATTAAGATAGAGCAAATATTGCTTCGATACAGGAAGATCAAAACCATATTTTTTTTGAACCAATGCCAGTTGCTCTGGGCTTTCATTCTGACCCAACATCATTTGGGCAGGATCGCCCGGTAAGACATTAAAAAGGAAAAACACCAAGCTCACAACCCCAAAAAGGGTTAAAGAAGCATAAAAAAGTTTTAAGAGTACGTTCCTTAACATCTATTCCTCAAAAGCCCTCAGGTGAATTAAAGCAAAGACTGCATAGTTGACAATGTCTTGATAATTGGCGTCAATACCTTCACTGACCAAGGTCTTGCCATCGTTGCCCTCTATTTGCTTGACCCGCATCAATTTTTGCAAAATCAGATCGGTAAGAGAACTCACACGCATATCGCGCCATGCCTCCCCGTAATCGTGGTTTTTGGCCATCATCAACTCAAAAACTTCTGCGGCTTGCTTTTCATAGTGCAACAAGGCTTCCGCTGCATTCAAATCGGGGGTACCAGAAACACCTAACTCAATTTGGATCAACGCCATAAGGGAGTAATTGATGACTCCGATGAATTCTGAGACCTCGCCCTCCTCTACTTTTTGATTAGTATTGGTTTGCAAACCCCTGATCCTTTGGGCCTTGATAAAAATCTGATCTGTCAATGAAGGAAGACGGAGTATGCGCCAAGCACTGCCATAGTCTGTCATCTTCTTGGCAAAGAGCGACTTACAGTTATTCATTACCCTTTGATACTGTTCAGGGGTGGATGTCATCGGTTTATTTATCTTTGGCGTAAATTTCGATAATTTTTTTTACTCTATAAAGAGCATTAATAAAAGTTTAAAAACTATTTAAGCCACAGCATGACCGTCAATATCAAAGGAGAGTTAATTGACCTCAGACAACCCAAAATCATGGGGATACTGAATCTGACCCCAGATTCGTTCTATGACGGTGGGAAATTCAACGCTGTGGATCGAGCCTTGGCACAAACCGAAAAAATGATTCGTGAAGGCGCTTTCTTTGTTGACTTGGGGGCTTGTAGCACAAAACCTGGTGCGGAAGAAATCAGCGAGCAAGAAGAGAAAAACAGACTTTATCCTATTATGGAAAAACTGATTGAAACTTTCCCCAAACAGTATTTTTCCATTGACACCTTCCGCTCTAATGTAGCAGAGGGATGTCTCAACAGAGGGGCGG
>JAACDY010000165.1 GCA_009936675.1 Bacteroidota bacterium | reverse complement strand
CATTACAGAAGTATGGCCAATGGTAGAAGTTTACTTCCACGGAGGGGTTAGTTTCCATCCCTATCGCGAACAATTCAAAAAACTATTTCAAGGTACTGATCTCAACTTTTTTGAAATTTACAATGCCTCAGAAGGTTTTTTTGGAATGCAAGACCGCAATGATTCGCAAGAATTACTGCTGATGCTCGACTACGGTATTTTTTATGAGTTTATACCAATGGATCAAACGGATCGGGATGAAACCGAAGTCATACTCCCCCTCAGTGAGGTTGAATTAGGGAAAAACTATGCCATGGTCATCACTACCAATGCAGGTTTGTGGCGCTACAAGATCGGGGATACTGTAAAGTTTACTTGTTTGAGTCCCTACCGCATTCAAATCACAGGCAGGACAAAAAATCACATCAATGTCTTTGGAGAAGAATTGATGATTGAAAATGCAGAGGTGGCGCTCAGCAGAGCCTCCAAAAGCATGAATCTTGATATCGTAGACTATACTGCCGGACCAATTTTTATGGGAACCAACCAAAAAGGTGGGCATCAATGGCTGATCGAGTTTAAAAATCCCCCCAAAGACAGCAGTCAATTTATTGAACTTCTGGATCAATTTTTAAAGGAAGAAAATTCTGACTATGAGGCCAAAAGACATAAGAACATGACCCTGACACTTCCCAAGTTGGAGATTGCCAAGAAAAATCTGTTCTACAATTGGATGGCCAAAAAAAATAAATTGGGAGGGCAACATAAAGTCCCCAGACTTTCCAATAAAAGAGATGTCTTGGAAGAGTTACTGATGATAAACAGATCGTAATTTAGGAAACGACTTTCAATGCGGGCAGCTCTATCTTGGCCAGTCTTTGCTCCGCATATCCCTTGGTTACTTTCAAAGTCTTGACTTCCGATTCAGGGAATTCAAACATCGCATCGTTCAATACGGCCTCACACAAAGAGCGTAAACCTCTGGCACCCAACTTGTATTCCAAGGCTTTTTCCACTATAAAGTCCAATGCTCCTTGGGTGAAAGATAGTTCAATACCATCCATTTCAAACAATTGGACATATTGCTTTATCAAAGCATTTTTGGGAGTCGTCAATATGGTACTCAAAGTTTCTTTATCCAAGGGATTCATATAAGTCAACACCGGCAGTCTCCCGATGATTTCCGGTATCAATCCAAAAGACCTGATGTCACGCGGAGTAATGTATTGTAGAATGTTTTCTGAATCTACTTTTTTCAATTCCTTATTGGTATTGTAACCAATGGCTTGAAGATTCAAGCGATTGTTGATGGCGCGTTCGATGCCATCGAATGCTCCTCCAGCAATAAACAGTATATTGGAAGTATCAACCTCGATAAACTTTTGATCGGGATGCTTTCTTCCTCCTTTGGGAGGCACGTTGACGGTGGTTCCCTCCAATAATTTAAGCAGGGCCTGTTGCACTCCTTCACCAGAGACGTCTCTGGTGATGGAAGGATTGTCGCCTTTACGGGCAATTTTGTCTATTTCGTCAATAAATACAATGCCGTATTGAGCCTTTTCTACATCGTAGTCCGCGGCTTGAAGCAAGCGGGTAAGGATGCTTTCTACATCTTCTCCCACATACCCTGCCTCTGTCAAAACCGTGGCATCGACAATGGCCAAAGGTACTTTGAGCATTTTGGAAATGGTTTGCGCTAGAAGGGTTTTTCCCGTTCCAGTTTGTCCAACCAATATGACATTACTTTTCTGAATTTCAATCTCACTTTTGCCTTTAGAGTGATTGATTCGTTTGTAGTGATTGTAAACCGCAACCGAGAGAATTTTTTTGGCAGATTCTTGGCCAATGACGTATTCATCCAGAAAAGCTTTGATTTTTCTAGGGGGATGCAACTCTACATCAAACTTGTGTTCTGTTTTCTCTTCGTTGGTTTCCTCTTTGATAATTCCATGAGCTTGCAGAATACACTTGTCACAAATGTGTGCGTCCAAACCCGCAATAAGCAATTGCGTTTGAGGTTTGGCACGGCCACAAAAGGAACAGTTTAATTCTTCTTTACTCATGTTGTTTTATTTTACAGCACCCAAAACTTCATCGACCATACCGTAGGTTTTGGCCTCTTCTGCCTTCATCCAATAATCGCGGTCACTGTCTTGATTGACCTTTTCAACACTTTGACCCGATTGCTTGGCAATAATTTGATACAATTCGTCTTTCAATTTAAGGATTTCCCTTGCAGTAATTTCAATGTCGGAAGCCTGACCTTGGGCTCCACCAAGGGGTTGGTGTATCATTACCCTTGAATGGGGTAAGGCAGAACGTTTGCCCTTTTCTCCTGCACAGAGCAGCACTGCGCCCATAGAAGCCGCCATTCCTGTACAAATCGTGGCAACATTCGGTGTAATGAATTGCATGGTATCGTAAATTCCCAATCCAGCATATACCCCTCCACCTGGAGAGTTGATGTACATCTGAATGTCACGCTTGGCATCTGTGCTTTGTAAAAACAAAAGTTGTGCTTGGATTACATTGGCCACACTGTCGTTGATGGCCGTTCCCAAAAACATAATCCTATCCATCATCAATCTCGAAAAAACATCCATCTGGGCAACGTTCAACTGACGCTCCTCTATAATATAGGGTGTCATGCTGCTGACAATCTTGTCGTAGTACATGGAGTTAATCCCGTGGTGTTTTGTTGCAAATTCCTTAAACTCTTTTCCGTAATCCATTTTTAAATTTCTATATATAAAATTAATCAAAAAAAATCAGCCCTGACCATAGGCCTCCTTGACAAATGCGTCAAAAGATAATTTTTTCTTTTTAAGTGATAGGTTAGACTTGTAACATTCTAAAAGTTTTTTACTCATCAATTGTTCCGAAAGTTTCCGCGCCTCGTCTTGATTTGACATCACTCTGGCGACAATTCCTTCGAGTTCCTCATCGGGCAGTCCAGCCTGTCCGTATTGAGCCATTTGCATCAAGATCATCTCTTTGGCAAATTCTTTTAATTCCTCAAATTTGATTTGCAAATCCTGATCGGCAATTATTTTTCCTTCGATCAACTGGTAACGAATACCTTTTTCAGAACGTTCATACTCCTCAACGGCAGCCTCAGCTGTCAGGGGCTGTTCACCACTATTTTGCATCCATTTTTTTAAGAAGTCGGCGGGTAAATCGAATTTCGTCTTGGCCACCAAATACGCCGTTACGTCATTGAGCAACTTTTGATCGGACTGTTGTTCGAATTGCTTTTCGATCCCCTCAGTGATTTTGGCTTTCATTTCCTCTTCTGATTTCACAACATCGGGTCCGTAGATTTTATCAAAAAATTCTTGATTCATTTCGGCCAAAACACGTTCGTTGATTTCTTTGATATCAAAGCTAATTTCTCCTTTAATATCCTTGAGCTTCTCAGCAGAGACGCTTAATATTCTTGTAGCGGTCGCTTCGTCTTTAAAAAGACCTTTAAACTTCAACTTGATTTCATCTCCCACGGTTGCTTTTCCAAAAGCCGCCAAATTGGACTTGCCTTTGATCTGACCCAAATCAAAAGTATGAGAGGTCTCTATTTCCGCTGCTTCATTTTTTATGGCCGAAGTGATTTCAAAATCATCTTTGGCAATTTTTTGAGCAACCAATTTACCGAATTGTTTGCGATAGTGCTTTATCTGATCATTGATCATCTCATCGGTGGGGGTGATCTGATAGTGGATTACTTTATTCTTTTCTGTAAGTTTTACTTCAAATTCAGGTGACAGTCCCAATTCGAAATCAAAAGTGAAATCGTTGGCTTTCCAATCCAACTCTTCTTTCATCACAGGGAGTGGATTGCCCAATATATTAAGATTTTCATCCCTAAGGTATTGTTCCAAATTTTGTTGTAACAATTTATTGACCTCATCGGCCGTCACTGCTGTTTCATATTGTTTTTTGATCATGCCCATGGGCACATGGCCTTTCCTAAAGCCAGGGATGTTGGCTTTTTTTCTATAATCCGAAAGCACTTCCTTAACCTTATTTTCAAAGTCATTGCGTTCGATATTGATGGTTATCAAAGTATTTAGGGCATCGTTGTCTTTACGAGAAATCTTCATATAATTTGGCAAAAAATGTGGGCGCAAAAGTACGTTTTTTATAATGGTTTGACAAGGCCTTTGAGGCACATACTGTGATCTAATTCAATATTTTTTGAAATAAAAGCACATAAATTGACTGCTGTTGGTTTGTTTTTAAAATAATATACTAAATTTGCAGCCCTAGAATTAATAACCAGGAGGTCGGGAACCTCCATAAATTAATGTGATATGCCCGTAAGAATAAGACTTCAAAGACACGGAAAAAAAGGCAAACCTTTTTATTGGATCGTAGCGGCTGATGGCCGTGCCAAAAGAGACGGTCGTTACTTAGAAAAAATTGGAATCTATAATCCCAATACCAACCCTGCCACTGTAGAACTGGATATAGACCAGGCGGTGAAGTGGTTGGAAAATGGCGCTCAACCCTCTGACACTGCTAGAACTTTATTGTCCTATCGTGGTGCCATGATGAAGCACCATCTTAATGGTGGGGTAACAAAGGGTGCTTTTTCTCAAGAAGAAGCCGACAAACGCTTTGCCGCTTGGCTAGAGGAAAAACAAGCCAAAATTCAAGCCAAGATAGACGGCTTAGACAAAGACCAAGCGAGTGATTTGGCTCAACGTATGGAAGCTGAAAAGGCTGTCAATCAAAAAAGAATTGCCGATCTGACCGCAGCTCCAGAAGCTGAGGAAGCTGCTGAAGGTGAAACTGCTGAAACTTCCGCAGAGGAAGTTACCGCTTCAGAAACGGAAGCTCCACAAGAAGAAGTAGCTGTAGAAGAAGCTGCTGAAGAAACTCCTGCAGTCGAAGAACCTAAAGCCGAGGAAGCTCCTGCTGAGGAAGCCGTGGAAGAACCTAAAGTCGAGGAAGCTCCTGCTGAGGAAGCCGTGGAAGAACCTAAAGCCGAGGAAGCTCCTGCCAACGAAGAGGAAACAAAAGAATAAAACCCTCCCCCTTCAATTGTCATGCTAAAAGAAGAATGCTTCTTTTTAGGTACCATTGTTGGTAAATACAGTTTTAAAGGTGAAATCCTTGCCAAACTGGATACCGACAGTCCCAATACCTATCTAAATATGGAATCCTTACTCATTGAGACCCCTCAAGGTCTGGTTCCCTATTTTATCGATCGAAGTCAATTGCACAAATCTTCGCTGTTAAGGGTAAAGTTTGAAGGTATTGACTCAGAGAACGAAGCAGAAGCATTAATCAAAAAAGATTTATTTCTTCCCCTCAATATGCTCCCACCACTGGAAGGAAATCAATTTTATTATCACGAAATAACAGGATTTACAGCCATCGATCAGATGGACAAAGAAATTGGCATTATTAAAAATGTCAATGATTCAGGCCCTCAACCTCTATTTGTTATCGATGCCGATGATACCGAAATACTGATTCCCGTTCACGATAATTTTATTAAAAATCTGGATCGGCAGAAAAAAAAGATGCACCTCGATTTGCCGGAGGGATTATTGGATATCTTTAAATAATCGCTAGAAGTCGAACACAAAACCAAAGGAAGGAATCGGAATGTCGTTGTTTTCCTCAGTATTTACTTTTACTAAGTTAAGGGGCAACACCAGCAAACCGTCTTCTGTTCTATCCAAACCGTAATCATCGGGTCTGGGGACACTTTGGGCCAAGAAATTTTGAATTTCAAAATAGAAATTAAAAGAGTAGCGTTTGAAGTTCCATTTTTTATCAAACCGAATATCGGCCAAATTAAATGGATCAAGCTTTACATTTCCCAATTGACTGTAATCCAATACCACTTCGGGATAGGCATTTAATGTTGCATTTGGATTGATCGGCACATAAGGTGTTTTTCCTGAAAATCGCCATCGGGCACTAATTTCCCAATTTCGTTTCAATTTATAACCTCCCGAAAAAGAGATCAAATGACGGCTGTCCCAGACCGATGGAAGATAATTGCCTTGAGCAGTAGTAAATTGACTGTGAAAATAGGTATAGGCAAAAACACCATAGAAGTTTTTGGACAATTTCTGTTGGTACAAAGCCTCTAAACCATAGCTCTTTCCTTTTCCATCGCTGCTGATGGCTTCATTACCCAAGACTTCAAAACCACCCCCTTTGTTAGCCAGAGAAACTCCATCGATCAGTGATATTGGGTATTGACTGTACTGTTTATAAAAACCTTCTAGAGTAATTCTAGAGGCATTTCCAGGTGCATATTCCAATCCAGCAACCAAGTGATCACTACGGGTGTATTTTGCATCTTTATTGACAAATGTGCTTTGTAAATTTTGGAAACCCAACATAGTGTAGGTAGGTATCTTGTAGTATCTGCCTACCGATGCATTGATTTTCCAAGTTTGATCTTCCGTAAGATTATAGGTCAGCGCCAATCGTGGGGAAAAGTTGTCCGTCAAACTCGATCCCTCAGAAAAACTATCTGTATCTACCCTAAAACCAAAGGAAAGTCCCAAATTATCCCCAAGGAATTTGCGTTCTGCTTTGGCAAAAAATCCGTATTTCATAAAGTTTATACCCGTTTTGTAATCGACATTGTACAATACACTTTGGGTATTGTTTCCATAATCCGAATACTGAATGTTGGTTCCGGCGGCAACTTTCCACTCTTCCAAATAGTGCTGGGTTTGAAAACGAAGTTTGGTTTCTTCTTCGTGGGAATCGTTCTGGAACAATACGCCTGATTTTTGGGCATTGTCTTCAAAGCGAGAAAAAATATTCTGCAAACGATTGGTGCTGATGGAAGTGATCATAGAACCCTTTCCGTTTTTGAATTTTCTCTTCCAAGAAACCCCCACTGTTGTTGTTTTTTGTTGAATAATAGGCACCTGTTCAACAGTAGCTTGCTGTTCTGCGTCAAAATCATCTGGCGCTTTTACAGAAAAGTCATCAATAGTTCCCAAGCCCAAAAAAACAAGGGTATTATAAGCATCAATCTCATGATTGATCTTCCATTGATAGTCCCAATAATCGGGACGAATGGGCAATCCTATCAATTCAAACAGGAACTGTAAATAACTCCTTCTAACAGAAAATAACATGGTAGTTTTGGCGGGTTTTTCTTTGTCCTTTCTAAAAAGAGGCCCTTCCAAAGTCAAAGCGGCCTCACTGGCACCAAATCTAAAATTACCCCCAAAACGATTGGGATTCCCCTCCCTTTGTTCAAAGGACAATACACCCGATAAAGGGTTATCATATTCCGCCCCAAAAGCTGAGCTAGACAATGTAACTTCTCTGATAAAAGATACATTGAGCATCCCTACAGGCCCTCCTGCACTACCTTGAGTGCTAAAGTGATTGATATTGGGGATTTCGATGCCGTCCAGATAATAAACGGACCCGTTGGGTGCACCTCCACGGATGATGATATCATTTCTAAAACCGCCAATGGAGGGTGAAATTCCCGGCATACTTTGAATCACCTTAGTAATGTCATTGTTTCCTCCTGGATAAGTTTCGATTTCCACCGCAGAAAAGGTTTGGGTGGACAGTGGGGTTTCCACCGAGGTTCTGAAAGGACTTTGAAATACGACAATCTCGTCCAATTCGTTTGAAGACTCTTCTAATAAAATTTGCAAGGGCGGAGTACCAAAAGTCTTTACAATAATATTGTAAACGGTTTGGGATTGATATCCCAAATGACTAATTACTACGTTATAAGTTCGGGTTGGGACATCCCTGAAAGTAAAATATCCTTCTTCGTCGGAGGCTACCCCCATTGTTGTTCCTTCGAGTAAAACAGTTACCCCTTGGATGGGTAATTGGGTTTGTTGATCAAGTATCCTACCGCTCAGTTGACCAGCATTTTGAGCCATTACAAGGAAGGAATTCAATAAAAACAATAAGGCAAGTGATCGCTTTTGCATCAATTTTTTTGGCTAAATTAAGGCAATCTTGGCATATGGTTTTAATTTTTGTTTAATTTTTTATAGAAAAGTTTAAACTAAAGTGATTATATTTGAATTAGATAATCTAAAGAAATGGAAAACAAGAGAAGAGATTTTTTAAAAACTGCCTGTGCACCCGTTGTTTTTTCGATGTTTGGCGTCAGCATGTTAGAAGCTTGTAGCTCTGGGGATGATGATGGTTATGGAACCAATTCTCCCTCGGGAAGTGAAGATACCTCGGATGATACTGATGCAGACAATTCAATAAGTATTGATTTGTCCAGTTCGAATTTTTCTGACATTAAAGAAGTAGGGGGTTGGATGAATTACACAGCACAGAAGATGCTTTTGTTGAGAATTAGCGATAGCGAAATCAGAGCCTTTAGCAACATATGCCCTCATGCAGGTGCCAACAATCAGTGGAGTCATAATAATTCAGAGTTTACTTGTGGCAATCACAATAGATCTTTTAACGACGATTGCTCAGGTTCAGGTTTAAAATTAACTTGCTATACCACTAAAATCGAAGACAACACACTTACTGTAACTCGCTAGTATTGTCCTTTTTCTCTTTTCTCTTTTCCTTCCTTTCTCTTCTGGAGTTTTGCTTAGCAGCTGCGTCCTCTTGTTCCAGTCTCTTTTCCTCATTTTTAAGGTCAAATTCAGCCCTCAATTCATCGAGATCAGCACTATTGATTTGCTCTTGGTCGGGCGCTTGAAGGGCCACGTCATCTACCGTAAAATTTGCCTTATCGGTTTGTTTTCTCATGATTTCCTTGGCCGCATTTAAGTTGTAATAAACCCCAGGGTCAATCATTTTGTTGGCAATAAAATTCTCTTTTTTGACTTTGTCCCAACGCACAAAAACAAAACCTCCGTTGACACTGTCCAATTTCACCCTGAAAACACGAGCTTGGTTAGGTAGGGTCTGATAGATCTGAATTCTTTCAGGGACATAGCCCGCAATATCCAACAAGTCTTGAACAAAAAATCGCTGTCCATCTGCAGAGGGATCATTCAGCGGTTCCAAATACTCATCCCTGGCTTCTTGGCTTAAAGCATAGGTTTGAACCCCCATAAAAAACAACAATAGAATAAATCGAATAAACTTCATAACATCAATGGCGAATCTTGATTTGCAACATCATATTTCTTCCCATTTCATCTGCGTAAAACCGCAATCGATTAAGGTAATTTCGATAAGATGCATTCAACATATTATCAAAGATAAGAGATACACTGATTTTATCGGAAAAAAATGGATAAGGCCCCCAGTGGAATTCCATACCCAAAAGGTGATATCCCCTTGGAGGGGTGCTTATGTCCACAAGCTTTTTCATCCTTACACCATTTTCGACAACAGAAGTTTCAAAATTATGATTTGGAAATTGATTTTGACGTAAACTACTTTTACTGGACAATACCATCAAAAAGGACTTCCAATTCGGGAGTGAAAATTGTATTTGATTGGTCGTTGTAAATGGAGGGATATTAATCAGGGGAGTTTTACTCTCTTTTTCATATCCCTCGATCCACGATGAATTATTACTAAATTTAATATGCTCATTTAACTGTAATGATAGGTCTAAATCAATCCCTCGTATTGTTGAACTTACAGCCCTGTATTCCCAAACCGGGAAAGCACCTCTCATGGTCAGTTCAAAGCCTGTGGGCTCAATAATAATGTAATTTTGCCCTTGGCTAAAATAAGGACTAAAGTTGTATCTGAAATTTCCAATTTGTTTTTCAACATTAATGACAAACTTCTGGGTCGTTTCACTTTTTAAAAAGGGATTTCCATACTCAATGGTGGCAAGGGAGTGATGCAATCCATCACTGAACATTTCGGCAATATCAGGAGCGCGTTCCGTATGAAAAACATTAAGACTCAACTTTAAATCCGGTTGGATTGAGTATTTCAATCCGGTATTCAGAGAAAGGTTATTAAAAATCAACCTTTGCTCAACTAATTTTTGCCCTGCACCATCCCGAATCACGAAAGCGCCAAGCCGCTCCTCATAATTTTCTGTTCTCCATCGACTGTTGTGGTAATATTTTTTTACCTGATTGTTTTGATGTCCATAACGGAACCCGAAGCCAAGGCTAAAATCATTCGATGGGGATAAACTGGCGGTGAAATAAGTTCCTAACCTGGTCTTGATATAATCAGGTATCAATCTTTTTATTCCAGTATAGGGGTTGGAATAGTTATCCTGAACTTGAAGGAAGGCGCCTGTATCGAATGACCATTTTGACCCGTCCCATTTGTAGTTGGTGGTTAAATTATGGGTATCTAATGTTAGATCAATAGCAGCCTTATTATTGTATTGTCCCCTTCTGACATCATACTCTTTTCGATTATTTTTTTGCCAACTATATTGGGCGGTCCATTTTCCATTAGACTGATTTCTTTTTGAGTATTGAACCCCGGCAGTATAGTGTTTATTATCTTGTTTTGGGGAAATGACTTGATGACTGAAAGGATTTATAATTGATGGATTATCCAATTCAATTGCGGTCACCAGATCATAAACATTACCTATATGTGCACTTCTGAGAATTCCAATTTCTTGATTGAAAAAACTAAAATTAATTTTCCAATGACTTAGAATTTTATTTTGCCCCAATGAGAAGGAAATATTGTTTTCATCATTGCCAGTATTGGAGAGTAGATAATCCGGAGCTTCAAAATCCCCAACTCTTTTGATCATTCCTTGAACCTTAAAATATTTTCCGCTCTGAAAAGACTTGGTCCACGAACTGATTATATCTAAACCCCGTCCATTCGACATCCCATTCAAAATGGTTTTTCCGTATAATGAATCCGCAATTTTAGGAACTCTAGACTCAAGCACAACCACTCCACCCGGGGTATCTCCCGAATACTTTAAAACCCCAGCCCCCTTGATCAAACGAATTTCGTCAAAAGCATTTTGATCAACATTGGGCGCGTGATCTTGACCCCACTGTTGATTCTCGATCGATACACCATCATAGATGATGCCCACACGACTTCCAAACATGCCATGAATCATCGGTTTTGAGATCACATTTCCTGTACTTAGCATATTGACCCCGCTGATTTGCTCCAGCGCTTTTGCCAAACCTCTCCCGCTGTATTGATCTTTTTGTAACTCTGATAGCACATAGGATTGAGCTGTAGAAGAAAGCTTTTTTAATTTACTTTCCTCCACAATAACCTCCTCAAGAGATTCAATATGATGCTCTAGAAAAAACTTCCTGGAGGTCGTTTTATTTAAATTGACCCCTATATAAAGGTCATCACAATGCAGGTGAGAAATTTTTAAATTAATTTTTTGCGTACATTGATTTTCTAGCACAAACACACCATTGTCATCAGTAAAAACTGTTTCATTGCTGTCTTCGACATAAATGACCGCTGCGCTGATGGGAGAATTGTCATGTAAATCCAACACTTTTCCCTCTAATCTCAAATCACATTCCTGCGAAAAACAAAAACTGGTAGCCAACAGGGATAAGTTGACTACCGTTTTTGATAATTTAGAATATTTGAAGCATTTATATTTCGGTAATTCAGGCGTCCGCACGCTTAGAATAAAATGGACAAGACTCATTATTCTACATGAACCTCAAATTCAATTTCAACATCTGTTGAACCACCAAAATCAGTTCTTGTATTTCCGGTCTTTGAAGTGGGTTCATGAATTAAATAACCTATCACTTCACCCGAAGTTTCACCAGTTGTTGTCCAAGTTGTTTTTTGAAATAATGGACTACCGTTACTGTCAACGGTATCATTAGAGGCAGATGCAATTGAAAAACCACTGAGTTCATCGGTAATTTCATAAAGAATTTGGTGTTCATCTGCCTCCTCAATCACCTCTGAGGTAATATTCTCAATGTCAGCAGGGTCTGAATCGTTGTAAAAGGAGATGGATACATTATAACTTGAATTCGCTTCCAGTTCAATCTCGGTATGCACTCCCTCATGTTCATCATCGTCATCGTGATCTTCTTCTTCCCCCTCATTATCATGATCGTGTCCCTCAACTTCAAAATTATAAGTCATTGGATTGGAAGATCCTACTTTGGTGATTTCGATGGTAACTTTGGTAATCACTTCCTCTTCATTAACGGGATCAGGGTCGTCTTTTGAACAGGCAAAGATTAAGATAAATAGGCAAAAGGCAATAATGGGTTTGATGTATATATTTTTTGACATGATACTATTTTTAAATAAAATGATTAACTCATGACCCTATGGGGTCAAAACATAAAAAGTTCGGATAGAAGTTAACCAACGGGCGGGCCCCGAAGTGTATCAATGGTATCAATGGAAAACGAATACCCAAGGTAATAAGACGTAAACTTCTTTTGCTTAGAAGTCTGAACTAAAATACTAAGGCCTTCGGGGATAAATTCGATACTGGGTGCAAATTGATAGTCCAGTATATCGCAATCCAATTCGAGTTCATGCAGGTGCGTTTCAGAAATTTCACAAGTTTGGTGATCGTGATCCTCAAATAGGTGGAAAATAGATCCCAAATAAGGCAACATCAAGACCGCTGTCAAAACAGAAGCTAAGAATATTTTCCTAAAATTGAGTTCCATGTTTACAAAAATTAAACGCATACAAATATAGGGGTTAATCGTTAATTTTAGCATATTTGCCCATTATCAAGAAAGAAATATGAGATTCACAATTGCTGCTGCCTTTTTAATTTGCATCACTACCCTGGTTGTTCGTTGCGATTCTCCAACCCCAAAACCCAAAAAAGAAGCCCCGTCCCAAGAGACTCCCAAGGGAATGGTTTGGATTCCTGAAGGTCGTTTTATGATGGGCAGTGAGGGACCTCAAGCCCGACCCGATGAAGGCCCTGTTCATGCGGTAAAAGTAAATGGTTTTTGGATCGATCAGACCGAGGTAACCAATGCCCAATTTGCCGCTTTTGTCGAAGCCACGGGCTATGTGACTACTGCAGAAAAGCCTGTGGATTGGGAGGAAATGAAAAAGCAACTCCCTCCCGATACCCCAAAACCTCACGACTCGCTACTTCAGGCTTCCTCCTTAACTTTCAAGACCACCAACGGTCCAGTTGATCTAAACAATTATGCCGCATGGTGGGAATGGAAACCCAAAGCCAGTTGGCGACAACCCCGAGGAAAAGGCAGTTCCATAGAGGGCAAAGAAGACCACCCTGTGGTCCACGTTTCTTGGGACGATGCCAATGCATATGCCCAATGGGCAGGGAAGCGACTACCCACAGAAGCTGAGTGGGAATGGGCTGCTAGAGGAGGGCTAAAAGACAAAAAATATCCTTGGGGAGATGAAGACATCAATACAGGTAAAGCCAAAGCCAACAGTTGGGAAGGTTCTTTTCCCTATGACAATACGAACAAAGATTTGTTCTTTTATTCTGCTCCGGTCAAATCTTTTGAAGCCAATGGCTACGGGCTATACGATATGGCAGGCAATGTTTGGGAATGGTGTTCGGACTGGTATCACTATGACTACTACAAAACACTGGGAGGTAAAACCACAAGCAATCCACAGGGACCCGAGGGAAGCTACGACCCCTACAATCCCTATATTGCTCAAAAGATCATTAGAGGAGGATCATTTTTGTGCAACGATACCTATTGTTCGGGATACCGGGTCGCTTCCAAAATGAAATCCTCACCCGATACAGGTTCACAACACACTGGATTCAGGTGTGTAAAGGAACTCTAAATATTTCCTTTTTTCATTTCTGCAATGGCGTGATGGGCAGCTCTTGCTGTCAAAGCCATAAAAGTTAGCGATGGATTTTGTGTGGAAGTCGAGGTCATACAAGCACCATCAGTGACAAAAACATTTTGACAATGGTGCATTTGATTCCATTTGTTGAGCAAAGACGTTTTGGGATCGTGACCCATTCGTACCCCTCCCATTTCGTGTATGTCATTTCCTGGAATACGACCATTATCGTTGGTTTTGATGTTGGTAAAACCCGCTTTGGAGTACATTTCCGAAAATTCATCAAAGAAATCCTGTAGCATCTTTTCATCGTTTTCGTCATAATCTACATCCACTTTGAGCTGTGGAATTCCCCATGGGTCTTCTAGATTTTCATGCAAACTCACTTGATTGCTTTCCTTGGGTATGGTTTCTCCCATCATATGGGAATTGACATTCCAAACGTCTTTTTCTTTGACATTCAAAAGATTTTTGTGTAAGTCCTCTCCTATGGGTGAGGCATCATAATATATTCCTTTACTGGCACCAAAACCGGCGGCATAACCCCTGAGGAAATCCGTTTCCTGACGGTACACATTTCTAAACCTCGGAAGGTAGGCCGAAGTAGGCTTTTGTCCATCAACACGCTTATCTTTATGTCCCTCGTGGGTCGCAGAAATTACCCCTCTGTAATTGTGGAAAGCGATGTATTTGCCCAGCATTCCACTGTCATTGCCCAAACCATTGGGAAATCGATCCGAAGTCGAATTCAATAGTATGAGATTGGTGTTAAGGGTCGAGGCATTCAGGAAGATAACTTTGGCAAAATATTCTGTAGTGGTTTTGGTATGGGCATCAATCACCCGAACCCCAATAGCTTTTTTCTGATCCTCATCATAGAGGATCGAATGCACCACACTATTGGTTTTGAGGGTAAGATTCCCTGTCTTCATCGCCCAAGGAATCAAGGTGGAATTGGCGTTGAAATAGCCTCCAAAGGGACAACCCCTTTGACATACATTTCTACTGGCACAAAGTCCCCT
>JAACDY010000001.1 GCA_009936675.1 Bacteroidota bacterium | reverse complement strand
TTCAAAAGAAAAATACTCATCAAAACTGAAAGTGATTTCCTTTTTCTTGGGTTCATATTCAAATAAGGCCCATTTGCCATCGATAGTTGCCTGATAAGAACGAACCCCAGTTTCTTTATCATCTATTGTAAAACGCAAGGTTTTAAAATTGGAAAGCCAACGTTGATCGTAGAGTTGAGATGGTTTTATGATTGGGGGGATGGTGTCTTGCGCGATGGTGTATGTTCCTGTTTTTTTGATTTTTGCTACAAAGTGATTGTCGCGTAGGGTTTTGCTGATGAAACCTTTCTTTCCGTTTTTTAATTGAAGGCCTAGATAATGACCAACCACAGAGTCTGGTGCCATGACTTTGATTTGAAAAGCTTTTCGCAAAGCGACATGATCTGCTTTGATTTGCAACTCGTTGTTGTCAAAACCAAGTACAAACCGATTACTGTCATAGACTGCATTTTTAGGGATATAAACTTCTGCACCATCATACATGAAGAGATAATCTCGATTTGGCTCAATCTCTTTTCCTTCGGGTAGTTCCTCAGGTAGTGCGGTGACCTCTTGTTCTTTTCCTTTAAGGGGCACAAACAGGTATCGATTGTTATTATTGGCATCTGAAACTTTGATTTGGTAGGAATAATCCTTTCCGATTTCAACATCAATCAGTCCATCTTCTAGATGATCGAAAAAGTCCAATTCATTTCCTGGCGATCGGAATAGCTTTTGAATACGTTGCCTCGTACGACTGTATCGGGGGTAGTCAATCAGGGTGTTGAGATATTCAGAGTCTGAAAATCGAATTTTGGAAAACTGGAGACCTTTGATTTGGGTTCCGTTCAGCTTCGCAGTGATTGAATAGACACCATTTTTATTATATGTATTGTCATGCCGATCATAGGTCCCAATTCCCAATCCGATTTTTCCAATTGCTTCAATTGGATCTGCAGCATAAATACTATCATTAATTTTTTGAAAAGGGATTTGCAGTTCTTGTTTTGCGGAATTCACTATAGCATCTTCACTGATTGGGTAAGCAATTAGCGAGTGAATAACTGGTCTGACCGAATCTTGAATATCATAGTGAGACAATAAAGGATTGATCGGTTTTTGGGTTGTGGTTTCACGCAGTTCAAAGTGTAGATGAGGGCCAAATGATCCGCCAGTATTTCCTGAAAAGCCGATGATTTCGTTTTTAGTGACAGGCAGTTGTGTTGGTTCAAAAAACAGTTCTACTTCATAAGACTGATTGTCATATTGTTTTTTTCTGACTTCATTGATAATTGGAACAGAGAATTTTTTTAGATGCGCATAAACAGAAGTTTTGCCATCGGGGTGGTTGATGTAAATTGCTTTGCCATAGCCAGAAGTCGAAACCTTGACGCGTGACACATACCCATCGGAAACTGCTTTGAGGGGAAACCCTTCACGTCCTTGTGTTTTGATATCAATTCCGGCATGAATATTTGAGCTTCTCAGCTCTCCAAAAGTACCTGATAGGAAAATGGGAATGTCGATGGGAAGTGAATACGGGTGATGGTCATTATGTTGCGCACTAAGCAAAAATGAAATCCAAAAAAAGGCCAAAGTTGCCGTTGCACGCATGATGTAAAAATAAGCGTTTACTTGCAAAAGTAAAAGCCCGTATTCCTTGTTTTGATAGATGTATTCTTATACCTTTGAATATCGTTAATGCAATTTGAATGGCAAACACCTCTCAACTTGTTGACTCTATCGCGGATCGGTTACAAACTGTTGTTAAACAAATGAAGCAGCTGCAGCAAGAAAACCGATCACTACATGAACGATTAGAACATGCAAAACATGAGTTGGCACAAAAGCATGGGAGTATTCGTGAGTTGAAAATGAAACTGGAAGCCGCACAAACAGCCAAATCGATCAAAGGAGTTGGGCAAAGTAGTGCAAAAGCCAAAACACAAATTGATAAGCTCATTGGAGAGATCGATGCTTGTTTAGATGTTTTATCTCTATCTTAGAACCGATGCAAAAGATTAAAATCACAATTGGAGACCGCGTTTATCCTTTGAGTGTAACAGAAGGTCAAGAGGCATTTTTAAGAAATTCAGCCAAGCAAATCGATCAGATGATGAATCACTACGAGCAGAATTATGCGGTACAGGACAAACAAGATGTACTCGCAATGTGTGCGTTACAGCTTGCACTTCAACTCCGGCAAGAGGAGACAAAAAGTAGTGAGAGCTCTGAGGAGATTGATAAAAAATTGCGTATGATTGACACGTTGTTATCTGAGATAACATAGAATAAGAAACGTTCATTACTATATACTGCCTGCACTGGTTTTATTTTTGATAAACTCAACACTAATTTGATTAGAAGAGGTGAGTTTAAATTGCAAAAGCAAGCCACCTTTGAGTGGATCCTTGAACAATTTGGTAGCCTCAAACCTGTTTATTTCAGAGT
>JAACDY010000164.1 GCA_009936675.1 Bacteroidota bacterium | reverse complement strand
TTAATGAAAAAAATATTATTTTAGACCTCAGCGAGGTGGAAATCACCTCCAAAGATATCGAAGGTTGGCTGGTTGCTCATGGCAATGGTTTGACCGTAGCCTTAGATATTTCACTGACCGAAGATCTGATAAATGAAGGCATTGCACGAGAATTGGTCAATCGAATTCAAAACATCAGAAAAGACGCCGGACTGGAAGTAACCGATAAAATTGATATCAGCTTTTTGGCCGACGATGATTTAAAAGAAAGAATTGAAAATAACAGTGCTTAGATACGCTCGGAGACCCTAGGAGAAAAGATTCATTTTCCCCAGGTAATGACCGATGGAACCGAGATTGTATTTGACGACATTAAAATACAAATAACGATTAAAAAGATTTAAGATGGCTAAAGAAACAAAAGCTCGATATTCGGACGAAGATTTGGAAAACTTCAGAAAATTGATTGAAGAAAAGATCAACAAAGCCCAAGCAGATTTAGAACTGTTGAGGAGTGCCTACATGAACGACGGTAACAATGGTACAGATGATACCTCCCCCACTTTTAAGGCCTTTGAGGAAGGATCGGAAACCATGTCCAAGGAAGCCAATACACAATTGGCCATCCGTCAGGAAAAATTCATTCGTGACCTAAAAAATGCCATGATTCGCATTGAAAATAAGACCTATGGCGTTTGTCGTGTAACCGGAAAACTGATCAACAAAAAGAGACTCTTACTGGTTCCCCATGCGACCTTAAGCATTGAGGCCAAAAACTTGCAAAAATAGCGTTTGAAATTTAAGGTCTCCAATATCAACCTCCCAACAGCCATAGCCATTGTACTGGTCTTGCTGTTGATGGATCAAGCATCCAAGTTTTTCATCAAACTGAATTATCCGCTCTCTCTTTATGGGAACAGTGCAATCGTTGATTGGGGGTTTTTCAAACTGCTTTTTGTAGAAAACAAAGGAATGGCCATGGGAACCAAACTCAATGATATTTTCCCCTTTTTCTCCGACAAAACTGCCAAACTAGTGCTAACCATATTTCGTTTGTTGGCCATTGTAGGAATTGGTTATTGGTTGTGGGACAACATCCGCAAACAAACATCCAATCTATTTCGTTGGGCATTGTGTTTGATTTTTGCCGGCGCCTTGGGAAACATCATCGACTCGGTCTTTTACGGGCTCATTTTTTCCCACAGTTACGGTCAAGTAGCCACGCTCTTTCCCGAGGGAGGTGGTTATGCTTCCATCTTTCAAGGCCATGTAGTCGACATGTTACAATTTCCGCTAGTGAGTTGGAATTGGCCCGATTGGATGCCTTGGGTAGGAGGTCAGCACTATACTTTTTTTCAATATGTCTTTAACATTGCCGATACAGCCATCAGTATAGGGGTGGGAATTTTAATTGTTTTTAACAAAAAAATTTTTGGAAAAGCTCAGTAGTTTTATCACAACTCTTTTGAGTTTTGGCCAACCCTCTTCAAATAATTTCTATATAAATATCAATAGAATCAAGATAATTGGAGATAAAAATGGTAGAAGAAAAATAATTTGACTGAGCAAAATCCAAAAAATAAATTTAATCCATTTGAAAACGCCCATTTCCTTCCTTTTTTCTTTACGAGCTAGCTCTACCAATTGATCAAATTCCATTTTCATAAATTCGGACTTAGTTATTTTCAGATCAATTATCCCAATATCGTTTAGTCCTTTTTTAAACCCTTGGAAAACTGCTTTAGGATAAAGCCAAAAACTATGCCCCATAGCCCACAAGCTGGACAGTGAAATGGGAAAATATTTCCACAATCCTGTAGAAATTTCCCAACCTGCAATATACCCCTCCCCTTTCCAAGAGGTATCGCATTGATTCAGTATATGCTGAATATCATGTATATGAATGACTTCTTTTCTAAATCGAGGATTTGGCAGTTTTAGATTAAGTCCTACTATTTTTATATTAAACGTATCTTGATAAATCCCTCCATCCTCTGGAATTTGATTTTTCTTGTAAAAATCGTCAAGTAATCTGTCTAAAGTCATAAGCTGGGAAGTATTGGGGTACCATTAATTTTTGATTACTTAAGTTGCAACATCTCAACCCTTACTTCCAACAAAAACAAAAAACTAACAACATAAATTCTATGGCAGAAAAGACACTTGAGACCCTATAAAGTTATTATAAAACCCTTAAAAAACAAAAACCTCCCGTGGCGAAACAACATAATCCAAAGTTATATCGTGGGAGTCAATGTCTTCAATTTTGGAAACAGGATCAAAAAAAGACAGCCCTACTTTGATGGTACTTTTGGGACATTCTCCCAAAAAACGATCGTAATAACCTTTGCCATATCCCACACGATGACCCCTCAGATCAAAGACCAAAAGGGGAACAAAAACCACCTCAATTTGTTGGGGGGTTAGGGCAATTCCGGAAAGCGGTTCAGGGATGCCCCAGCGGTTCAATTTTAAAGGAGTTTGATCCGTGAGCAAGAAATGTTCCAATGACTGGTCATCGACCATTTTGGGAACAACAGGCTGTTTGTCTTTTCCTTGAAGAATGGAAAGCAAGTAGGAGGTGTCAACCTCTTTGTTTTTTTCGGCCGTCATAAAAAGATGGTACTGGGAATACTCCCAAATATCTAGGGTCAAACAACGATTGGAAATCTCTATACTACATTCAGCGATTTGATCTTCCGTTAGGATATCTCTTCGCTTTCGGTATTCCTTTCTTAAGGCTGCCTTGGTGCTCAAATTATTAAATTTTTTCTTTAAAATTAAGCATATTTGACCATCCCTATGCTCAAAGAGCTTTTTTCTATTGCTTAGAGAAAAACGTAACTTCGTCCTATGGAACAACCTCCTATAGCCATTCAGTTCAAAACACTCCCTACCGATCCTGGGGTCTATCAGTATTTTGACAAAAATGATACCGTGATTTACGTGGGTAAAGCAAACAACTTAAAACGCAGGGTGACTTCCTATTTTACCAAAGTACACGACAATGCCAAAACCCGAATTCTGGTCAAAAAAATTCACCGTATGGAACACATAGTGGTTCCTACTGAGGTCGATGCACTACTGCTGGAAAACAACCTGATCAAAAAATACCGCCCCCGTTACAATATTCTTCTCAAAGACGACAAGACCTACCCTTGGATTTGTGTCAAAAAAGAAGCTTTCCCACGCATATTCAGTACCCGAAAGGTGATTCGAGACGGATCGGAGTATTTTGGGCCCTACCCCAATGTAAAAACCGTATATACGCTATTGGAACTCATCAGGGGTCTCTATCCTATACGCACCTGTAACTACGACTTGTCTGAAGAAAAAATCCAAAAGCAATCCTACAAAGTTTGTCTTGAATACCATATCGGCAACTGTCTGGCTCCCTGCGAATCAAAAGTGAAAGAGGAAGAATACAACCAAAACATCGCAGCCATCCGAGACATCATCAAGGGGAATTTCCGACGGTCACTGGATCAATTCAAAACCCAAATGAAGCAATATGCTTCCGCTATGGAATTCGAACGCGCCCAAGAAATCAAGGAAAAGCTAGAATCTCTGGAAAATTACCAAGCCAAATCTACGGTGGTCAACTCCAAAATCACCAATGTGGATGTGTTTACCATCATTTCGGACGAGCGCTATGGATATGTCAATTTTTTTCAAGTGGCTTTTGGTTCTATTATCCGATCTCATACGGTAGAAATCAAAAAAAAACTGGAGGAAACCGATGCCGAAATGTTGCCCTTGGCCATTGTTGATTTACGACAACGTTTCAATTCTCAATCCAAGGAAATATACCTCCCTTTTGAAGTGGACTTAGGTCCTAAAATCAAGGTAACGGTCCCCAAACTGGGGGACAAAAAAAAGCTGGTGGAGCTTTCACAAAGGAATGCCAAGTTCTTTCGATTGGAACGTTTTAAACAAATGAAAATCGTGGATCCAGAACGCCACATTAAGAGGTTAATGCAACAGATGAAAACGGATTTGCGCCTCCAAGACGAACCCGTTCACATTGAGTGTTTTGACAATTCTAACATCCAAGGAACCAACCCCACCGCCGCCTGTGTGGTTTTTAGAAACGGTAAACCTTTCAAAAAGGATTACCGCCATTTTAAAATAAAAACCGTTGAGGGGCCTGATGATTTTGCCTCTATGGAAGAAGTGGTGCACCGCCGTTATAAACGCCTCTCCGACGAGGGGCAGTCCCTACCCCAGCTAATCGTCATTGATGGAGGAAAGGGACAACTTTCCTCGGCTGTAAAAAGTTTGAATCGATTGGGTCTAAGGGGTCAGATTGCCATCATTGGTATCGCCAAAAGATTGGAGGAAATCTATTATCCAGGAGACAGCATTCCCATGTATTTGGATAAAAAATCAGAAACTTTAAAAGTCATTCAGCAGTTGAGAAACGAAGCGCACCGTTTTGGATTGACGCTACACCGCAACATTCGGAGTAAAAATGCCCTAAAATCTCCACTTGACGAAGTAGAAGGCATTGGCCCTAAAACTAAAGAAATGTTGCTCAAAAGGTTTAAATCCCTCAAAAGAATCAAAGGAGCTCCAGAAGCCGAAATCATTGAGCTACTAGGGGAGGTCAAAGGGGTCAAAATTTTTCAAAAACTTCAGAAGCTTTAATTTTATCCTTATTCTTAACGCTTAAAAAAATGATTTTACAATCAATTACTTAATTTTACCCGTGGATGGCCATGAAAATAAAACAACTTTTATTTCTTTTTATTTACGGCATAGGTTTATTCGGATTCGCTCAAATAAGCGAAGACAATAGCCCTGATGAGCTAAAACTTCCTTTCAAGGCAGGAGAATGGTTTCAGTTTAGAATCCACTACGGTTTTTTCAATGCCAGCTATACTACCATAGAACTCTCCCGAGATTCACTGAACGGCAAACCAGTTTTACATGCCAAAGGTTATGGAACAACAACTGGTCTGGCCCGTTGGTTTTTTAAGGTAGAAGATTACTACGACACCTATTTTGATGAAAAAAAGATTATACCTTATTGGTTTATTCGTGATATCTACGAAGGGGGTTATACCAAAAATTTAGAAATTAATTTTGATCACAATCAAAATTTGGCACATGTCAATGACCTCAAATATAAAAAACAGGAGACTTTTAAAATTTCTGATAATGCTCAAGACCTTATCTCTGCCTTTTACTACCTCAGAGCATTTTATCCCAACAATAGATTAGAGCCCAACGAAACCTTTAGCATCAATATGTTTTTCGATAAAGAAAACTATGTTTTTAAAATGAAGTTTTTGGAAAAAGAAACCCTTCATACAAAGTTTGGCAAAATTCGATGTATGAAGTTTCGACCCTATGTTCAGTCTGGTAGGGTTTTTAGAGAACAAGAAAGTGTTACTCTTTGGATCACAGACGACGGTAATAAAATTCCCATTCGACTGCAAGCCGATTTAGCCATTGGTTCCATCAAGGTGGATTTGGAAAAGTTCAAAAATCTAGTGGCTCCTTTTGAAATCCAATTCAATTAGATCCCTCAAATTGTTTATTACTCTATGTAAAACTTTTTGTTAAAAGCTTTGTAATTCAGCAGATAAAGCAGGAAATTTGTCTTAAACAAAAAATTAATTCGCACAGTTTTGAATAAAATTTTTGTAAAACTATATTTACTAGCAATTGTTGTTTTGTTTTCCTCTTGTGAGACCAAAAAGCAAATTACTTTAGCTGAGCCCATTGATGCTAAAGTCGAAATGAAACCCAAAAACATCAAATACGGCTTTGACTTGGATCAATTCAAAGTGGTAAAAAAGAAAATCAAAAGGGGAGACACTTTCGGTTCTATTCTCGAAGACAACGGTATTGACTACCCCGAGGTCTACAACATTCTGAAAACCATTAAAAATAAGGTTAGCGTCAGGAGACTAGTGGCAGGAAAGTCCTACAGTCTTTTCTTTTCAAAAGACAGCATAGCCAAACCCAAAGCCTTTATTTACGAGCCCCAAATTGACAGTTATACCGTTGTTCAACTCCGAGACAGTATTTATGGTAAAAAAGTGGTCAAGCCCATTAAAATCGTTACCAAAGAAGGAAATGGTCTGATCGAAAATTCACTCTACGAAACTATGACGACTAGTGGATTAAACGACCAGTTAACTTATTACCTCGCCGATGTGTATGCTTGGAATATTGATTTTTACCGACTCCACAAAGGAGATCGATTCAAAGTGATCTATTCCGAAAAATTTGTCGATGATACGGTATCCATTGGAATTGAACGCATCAAAGCGGCTATTTTTGAACATGCTGGGAAGGATTTTTATGCCTTTGAGTTTCAACCCGATTCAATCAAAGGGATTGTAGAATACTTCGATCATAATGCCAAAAACCTGAGAAGAGCATTTCTTAAAGCACCCGTAAAATTTGGGCCAGTCACCTCACGTTACAATCTCAAGCGAAGAATTGCTTATTATGGCAATCGTATAAAGCCCCATCGGGGTACAGATTTTGCTGCTAGTGTGGGAACCCCCATACTGGCTACTGCCAATGGAATGGTCGTCAAATCCTCCTATAGCCGAGGCAATGGAAACTATGTTACCATCAAACACAATAATACATACAGCACTCAATACCTTCACATGAAACGCCGAAAGGTAAAAGTGGGAGAATGGGTTAACCAAGGTCAGGTCATAGGATGGGTAGGCATGACAGGCTATACTTCAGGGCCCCATGTGTGCTATCGATTCTGGAGAAACGGCAGACAAGTTGACCCTTTCAAACAAAAACTCCCCGATGCCAAGCCCATTTCCAAAGAATTAAAAATTGATTATTTAAATGCCATAGCAGATTTGAAAACCCAGCTCGATTGCATATCTTTCACACCAGAATCAACATACATTAACTCAGCTTTAGCTTTATCAAATAGTGACATTCAATAAGCACAACCCATTGTCCCTAAAATCTTGGAAATTACTAGAGTCCAACTTCCAAAAAAACGCTCAAAAAAAGATCACAGACTACTTTGCTGAGGATACTGAAAGAGTAAAAAAACTTTCCCTTCAATGGGAATCCTTTTATGTGGATTACTCCAAAAATCTCCTCGATCAGGAGACCTTAGACCTGCTGATATCTGTGGCCGAAGAATCCGGACTCAATCAAGCCATTGAGGCCTATTTTGATGGTGGAAAGATCAACGAGACCGAAGACAGAGCCGTACTCCACACCGCACTGAGGCAGCTCAGTCCCTCTTCATTAACCGTTGATGGGAAAAATATTACCCCAAAAATCGAAGAAGTCAAAAAACAAATGTTTGATTTTGCCGACCAAGTAATTTCTGGAGCGTGGAAAGGACATACGGGGAAAGCCATCGAGCATGTGGTCAATATCGGAATTGGTGGGTCGGATTTAGGCCCTGCAATGGTGACCGAAGCACTTGAGTTTTATAGCAATCACCTCCAATTGACTTTTGTTTCCAACGTTGAAGGCGATCATGTGGAAGAAGTGATCAAAAAAGTTGATCCGGAAACGACCCTATTTGTAATTGTGTCAAAAACTTTTACCACCCAAGAAACACTAAGCAATGCCAGTACCCTTAGAAAATGGTTTCTAAATCACGCCCCTGAATCGGCGATCAGCAATCACTTTATCGCAGTTTCGACCAACTTGGAAAAAGTAACCGAATTTGGAATTGCAGCCCAAAATATCTTCCCTATGAACGATTGGGTTGGAGGTCGTTTTTCTTTATGGAGCGCTGTTGGTCTCTCAATCTGTTTGGCCGTAGGCCCAAAGAATTTTGAAGCTTTACTCCAAGGAGCTGGAAAGATGGATCAGCACTTTCGCACCGCTGATTTCAAAGAAAATATGCCTGTTCTTTTCGCGTTGATTACTGTGTGGTACAATAACTTTTGGGGAGTAGAAACCGAAGCCATCATTCCCTATTCTCAATACCTGAAGAATCTTCCCGCCTACCTCCAACAAGCCATCATGGAAAGTAATGGAAAAGGAGTTGACCGAAACGGTCATCCGGTTAATTATCAAACCGGTAATGTCATTTGGGGAGCATCGGGTACCCACGCCCAACACGCTTTCTTCCAATTGATGCACCAAGGCACAAAGATGATTCCTGCAGACTTTATTGGCTTTGCCAAACCCCTCCACGATGGGAACGATCATCAGGATAAATTGATGTCCAATTTTTTCGCACAAACCCAGGCCTTGATGCAAGGTAAAAATGCCAAAACCGTAAGAGAGGAACTGACCCAACAGGGAAAATCTCCAGAACAAATCGAGGCACTGCTCCCTTTTAAAGTTTTTGAAGGGAACCGCCCCTCTAATACCCTTTTTATCGAACAACTCACCCCCGCCAACTTAGGGTCTCTCATCGCATTATACGAACACAGAATCTTTGTTCAGGGAATCATCTGGAATATCTTTAGCTACGACCAATGGGGGGTGGAATTGGGCAAACAGTTGGCCAATAACATCCTAAATGATTTCGACAAAGAACAAATGGACCACCACGATCCCTCAACTCAAGGGCTAATTAAGTTTTACAAAAAATTCAGGAATTAATTTGAGAACCTTAGGTCTTTAAGTTTGAGTTGTAAACTCTTCACTCCTCTGAATTCGTTTTCATCCACCGAATATAATATTTGAAAAAGATCTCTGCTTTTGATTTTGCTTATATGGTTTGCCATCCCAAATCCAATGCCCGATAGGCTGGCTTTTGAATCGTCTATTGCTTCAAGTTTTAGATGACTCTGATCAGTTCCTACAGCTTTGGTCCCTCCCCCGTCCAAACAATTTTTGGTCAAAAACACTGGTCGCATATTGCCGGGACCAAAGGGGGCCATTTGTGCCATAATCCGATGGAATTTAGGCGTGATTTTATTCAAGCTCATCTCCAAATCATACCCCATAGAAGGAATCCGTTGTTCGGGGGTTATGTGCTGTTCCACAGCAGATTCAAAAGCTTTTTTAAAAGAAAGATAATCTTCGGGTTTAATCGTCAAACCGGCGGCATAACGGTGGCCCCCAAATTGAACGATGTGCTCCTTACAGGCCGCTAAAATATGATAGACATCCACTCCTTTGACCGAACGAACCGAACCAGTATAATGATCTCCTGAGGCTGCAAGAACTACCGTAGGGCGATAATGGGTTTCTATGAGACGGGAAGCCACAATCCCCACCACACCTTTGTGCCAATCGGGTTGGAAAACAACTGTTGAATACATCTCTTCCTCTTGATTTTGTTTGATTTGATCCAACGCTTGGGCCGTAATTTTTTGGTCTAATTCTTTTCTTTCGCTATTAAATAATTCTATGGCTCTGGCACGAGAAAGTGCTTCATCCTTATCTTCTGACAAAAGTAAGGCCACAGCATGACTACCGTGTTTGATCCTTCCTGCACCATTGATTCTTGGGGCAAGGACAAAAACCAAATCAGAAACGTTAATTTTTCTTTTGATTTCACTGATGAAAAAACGTATCCCTAGTCTGGGATTTTCTTGAATTTGCTGAATTCCAAAATGGGTAAGAATTCTGTTCTCTCCTACCATAGGAACAATATCAGCAGCAATGGCCATAGCCACCAAATCCACAAAAGGAATAATATCATCCACTACACCTCCCTGCTCATAGGTAAGGGCTTGGATGAGCTTAAACCCTATACCACAACCACATAAATCTTTGAAGGGATAGGGACAGTCGGCTTGTTTGGGATCCAAAATGGCAACGGCTTTCGGAAGTTCTTCCCCAGGTAAATGGTGGTCGCAGATGATAAAATCTATCCCCAAAGTTTGGGCATAGGAGACTTTATCCGTGGCTTTGATCCCACAATCCATGGCTATGATTAAGCTTACATTTTTGGCTTTGGCCTGATCAATCCCTTTGGTTGAGACACCATAGCCTTCCTCATAACGATCGGGGATATAATAGATACAATGAGGATGACTTTGCCTTAAAAAGGAAAATACCAAAGCGACTGCGGTGGTACCGTCAACGTCATAATCTCCATATACCATTATTTTTTCATCCCTATTGATAGCCTGAAAAATACGATCTACAGCCTGTTGCATACCCCCCATCAAAAAAGGATCGTGCAGATCTGATAGCTCGGGTCGAAAAAAGGATTTAGCGGTATCATAATCTTCAATGCCTCTTTGAATTAATAAACAAGCAATCTCGTAAGGAACTCCAATCAACTGTTGAAGTTGCTTTACTTTATCCTCGTCGGGTATGGGTTTGGGACTCCAATGCATTTTGATTATTTCTTTTGAGACCCAGCTACGCAAATTACAAACTCTCCTTTGGGGAGCTGGGCATTAAAATGATTTAGGGCTTCGTTAAGAGTTCCTCTAAAGGTTTCTTCGAACATTTTTGAAAGTTCTCTCGAAACAGAAACCCCTCGCTCAGGACCAAAAATTTCAGAAAATTGAGTTAGGGTTTTGAGCAGCTTGTGTGGAGATTCATAAAAAATTAGGGTACGGTTTTCATCCCTAAGCTTTTCCAAGCGTTTATTTCTTCCTTTTTTGGGTGGTAAAAATCCTTCAAAAACAAACCGATCACAAGCCATACCACTTTGAACCAAAGCGGGGATCATGGCAGTGGGCCCTGGCAAGCAGCTTACTTTTATGTCGAGGGATAAAGCCTCACGAACCAAAAGAAAACCGGGGTCTGAAATACCAGGAGTACCGGCATCAGATATAAGTGCGATCTGCATTCCTGAACTCAATTTTGCTCCTACTTCCCCCAACTTTCTATGTTCGTTATGCATGTGGAAAGCCTGCATCGGGGTGCTAATTTGATAATGATTCAGCAACTTACCACTGGTTCGGGTGTCCTCTGCCAAGATCAAATCTACCTCCTTTAGAGTGGCTACTGCCCTATAGGTCATGTCTCCCAAATTACCTATCGGTGTTGGTACTAAAAAAAGCTCCCCCATTCTTTTTGGTCGTTCATATCATGCAAATACTATTGAAAATTATTTTCTACAATTTTCAAAAAACGAATTTCATAGGGCTCTTTTCCTTCCCAATAATTGTAATCGGGCTTAATCATTTCCAATATGAATTTTTGTGCCTGCTCCCAAGATTCTAGAGTGGCAATTTGAGAAATGGCGCGTTGATAGTCATTGGCGTTTTGATCAAAGAGATGTTTGATAAATGCCAATCGATCGTTTAAATCTATTTGAAATCCTTTTGAAAACTTATCATTCAAATTCTTTTGTACTTCTTTTTCAATTGCAGGAGCCTCTTCTTTGCGCTCAAAAGACAACGCTTTGCTGTTTTCTTGTAATATATCGGCTACAGAAGGGTTTGTTTCGGGAATTTCTTTGACAATTTCCTTAATGGTATCCATAATGAGGGGCAATTCTTCGCGCTCATTGAAGTTTTTCTGAGCCGAATTAGACTCCGACTCAACTTTGATAAAATCCACGGCCTGATCAAAATTAGTTTCTAAATCTTCCCAAAAATCTTTGTTAAATCCCTCTGCATTTTTGACTAAGATCAGGCATTCGAAGAGTAATAAAGTTGCATCGTAAATCTTTTGATATTTATAAGGTTCTTCCATCTCCAAAATTTCTTTCGCCAGTTGTTGGAGTTGTTGATGGATTTTATTGGGCATAAATTATACTATTACAACGCTTTGTTTTTAATACCTTTGTTTGACTGTAAATTACAAAATGTTTTTAGAAAATCCCCTAAACCACAAGGAACAATTTGGATGGATCGAAGTGATCTGTGGTTCTATGTTTTCAGGAAAAACAGAGGAGTTGATTCGGCGACTCAAACGCGCCCAATTCGCCAATCAAAAAATAGAGATTTTTAAACCAGCCATTGACAATCGCTATGACGATCAGATGGTTACCTCCCACGATTCGAATCAGTTTCCTTCAAGCTCGGTTCCTGCCGCAGCGAATATTCCCATTTTAGCCAATGACTGCCAAGTGGTGGGCATTGACGAGGCTCAATTTTTTGATGATGAGATTGTGGAAGTTTGCAATGATTTGGCCAACCGCGGTATGCGGGTGATTGTGGCAGGACTGGATATGGATTATCAAGGAAATCCTTTTGGTCCCATGCCCGCATTAATGGCTACAGCCGAATATGTTACAAAAGTACATGCCATTTGTACTCAAACGGGTAATTTGGCTCAATACAGTCATAGAAAATCAGATCAAGAGGACTTAGTTCTATTGGGTGAAAAAGACGATTACGAACCCCTTAGCAGGGCTGCATTCTTTAAGGCTTCAACCAAGCGAAACCTAAAAAAGGAATCAAAAAAGAATAACAAAAAGAAAAAATCTTGACCCTTCTTGAAATTGATTTAAAAAAGTTAGAACAAAACTATAGTTCTCTCAGAAGGAGATTGAATCATCATTCCAAGATGATAGGGGTTGTCAAGGCCAATGCCTATGGTAGCCTATCTGGGCTCATTGCTAAACAATTAGTTGACTTGGGAGTAGAAGCTTTAGCAGTTGCCTATACCCAAGAGGCAGTAGAACTGAGAGAATATGGGATTGAAATCCCTTTGATGGTATTTTATCCACAAGTTGAAGGTTTTAGAGACATTATCCTTCATAATATTGAACCGGTGTGGTACAGCAAAAGGAGTGGGAAAAAGTTTAAAGAAGCTCTTAGCGAAGAAAAAAAATCGGCCTACCCCATCCACATAAAGTACAATACTGGTTTGAACCGCATTGGGTTTCATCCTAGGGAAGCAGGCTGGGTTATGGAACAATTAGACGATTCTTCTTTTAACGTCAAATCCGTTTACAGCCATTTGGCTCAAACAGAAGCTCCAAAACCAAACGAGAAGACAGAAAATCAAATTTCCCTTTTTAAACAAATCATGAACAAACACAGTCAAGCTTCAAACCAAAAGCCCGAATTTCATCTTTTGAATACCTCAGGGGTTTTCAACTATCCTGAATATCATTTGGATTGGGTAAGAATTGGACTTGGATTGTATGGCTTCGCCAACCATCCAGAATGGAACAAAACCCTTCAACCGATTGCCCAACTCAAGACAAAGATTACCCAAATTCACCATATCACTTCGGGAGAAACCGTAGGTTACAATTGTGGTTGGAAAGCATCCAAAAACACTCGTGTAGCCGTTTTACCTATCGGTCATGCAGATGGCTTTTCGAGGCAATACGGCCATGGGAAAGGATGGGTATTGATCAATGGACAGAAAGCTCATATAGTTGGCAATGTTTGTATGGATATGTTCATGGTAGACATTGGTGACATTCCCTGCAACGAAGGGAGCGAAGTAGTAATCCTCGGAGCTGGGATCAGGGCAGATGAGCTGGCAGAAAATGCTGGAACCATCTCCTATGAACTGCTTACAGCTTCAGGAAATCGTATTCCAAGAGTCCTAAAAACTTGATTTAGCAACATCTGTTATAAATCAAACAGTTTGTTCGCATTTTGAAAAAAAAACCATTGAAGTTGTGGGCATTGGCATAAAGCTTAATTTTGCCAAAAATTTTAATCCATGAAATTAGCAGTTGTTGGTGCAACAGGAATGGTCGGAGAGGTAATGCTTCAGATCCTGTCAGAGAGAAATTTCCCGTATTCAGAATTGATTCTCGTCGCTTCAGAGAGGTCTGTGGGTAAAAAAATTGTTATTGGGAGTAATTCCCACGAAGTAATAGGACTAGAAACAGCCGTTTCCATGAAACCCGACCTTGCCCTGTTCTCTGCAGGCGGATCAACATCTTTGGAATGGGCACCCAAGTTTGCCGAGGCAGGTACTGTGGTGATCGATAATTCCTCTGCGTGGCGAATGGATAACACCAAAAAACTGATCATCC
>JAACDY010000163.1 GCA_009936675.1 Bacteroidota bacterium | reverse complement strand
TCTTCTGCAACTGGTATTATATGATCTAGAAAATATTGTAACCTTTCCCATAATTCATTATGGGTTACTTTTGGCATTAACCCCTCAGGTGCATTTTGATCGAAAACCATATTCCAGACCATTCCGTTAGGAATAGATGGTTCATCTGGAACACCCTCCATTCCAACGGAAATAGCCTCCCCTCTGGCATAGGAACCTGTTGACCTTGATGATACTCCGGCTAGGGAAAAATTATAGCCAAAAATAGGGATTCCTGCCGCGCCCACATTGCGTATCAATTGTTTTAGATTGGCCATTTGTAATTCCTTTTTGGGACCGTCTAGCAAAATATCGTGCCAATGTGCAGGGTCAAAATTTTCAATGGCTTCAAGTTTGAGTCCATGGTCATCTATTTCTTTCTTGATAGCCGACAACTCTTCATAGGACCAAATTTCATCTGGATTTCCTGCTAGGCCCCAACCCGATTTTCCACCTATAGGCTGGTCTGCTTTATTTTTATTGTGACCAAAGTAATCTACCAGATGAATGACCAAATGTGTGGCACCACATTGTTTTGCAAACCTGTAATTTTGCTCGTTCAACATATGTTTGTAAAGTCCGAATCCTAATTTCATTTTTGATTGTCTTATTTTATAAATGTGTCTATAATATCATCGCCATAACTGCAAATTTCCTTCAATATTTCTTTGGCATTCCCATTTAAAAGTGGGGCAGGTTTGTAAATTTTTTGAGGGGTTTCGCTGAACCACACTGGAAAGCCCGTTGTTTTGACCTTACCTATAACAGGATGGTCAATTTCAATAATCATTTCATTGTGTTTAATCTGCAAGTCCTTGACCATTTCTTCAAAGGTGTTTACCTGAGAGCACCAGATGTCTTCTTTCATAAGTATTTCCAACCATTCATCTGTTCTTTTCATTTGAAAAACTACATCAAACGCGAAACGAATTTCATCCTGGCTTTCAATGACATTGTTCGATGCATATTCTTCAGAATCATACTGTGGCAAACCAACGATTTGTGCCAGCTTTTGAACTGAATTCATACCAATGGCAATATAACCATCTTTTGTATGGTATAAACCGTAAGGTGCCCCCAGCCATGGATTGGGAATCCCACTTTCACTTCGCTCCGGATTAGATCCACTATGGAGATAAGCTGTAATTTCCTGAACGTGAAAACCCACAACGGAGTTCAATAAATTGGCCTCTATTTTTTGGCCTTTCCCAGTCTTTTCTCGTGAATAAATGGCTGCCAAAACAGACTGGTTAATGAACAAACTAGTCAACAAATCGGCCTGCCCCACTGCGGTTGCCATCGGCATTTGACTCTTTAAGCCATTTAATGCGGCAGTTCCGCTAATGGATTGTGCAAGTAGATCTTGTCCTGGTCTATGAAAATATGGTCCCCTAGAACCATAGCCAGAACTTGAGCAGTACACCAATTTGGGATTTATTTTTATCATATCATCGTAACCCAATCCCAATCGGTCCATCACACCTGGACGAAAATTCTCAACCAGAATATCGGATTTGGCAATAATATCTATTGCAGCTTTATTCCCTTTAGGGTCTTTCAGATTTAAGGCAATACTTCGCTTGTTCTTGTTAAAACTTAAAAAGGAGATGCTCTCACCATCAGGATATAGATTACCATAAGAATAGTGCCGCATCCAATCGCCTGTTTCAGGCTCTATTTTGATAATGTCTGCACCCATGTCACCAAGCATCTGTGTTGCCCAAGGACCTTGTGCGAGTTGGGAAAAATCCGCTACAATTATATCTTTCAGAGGGCCTACATTTTTTTCAATATTATTTGTCATAAAACTGAATCGGATAATTTTGTCAAATTAATACTGGAATGCCACGCAAGAAGGTGATAAAAATTCTTTTGTGCGATACTTCTCAAATAGAGTTCCATCATTTATAATCTTGAAGACCACTGTATCGTGAGAATTCTGATGACAAGCTATTAACCATTTGCCACAAGGGGTAATGTTGAACTCTCTCAATT
>JAACDY010000162.1 GCA_009936675.1 Bacteroidota bacterium | reverse complement strand
CCAGCTCAGTCCAAAAGCGTCCATATCATTATCGTTGGCCATGTCAAAATAGAAAGCTGAAGAATTGCTCATTACAGTCTTAAAGCCTGCATTTGCAAGTTTGTAAACCATATCTTCTCGACCACCACGCCAGGTGTTATTCCATGAGTATGGAATAACCTCATAATTAAACCGCTCCTCTCTTAATTTCGTTTCACTTTGGCTATTTTTGGAATGTACCAATAAAAAATCTTCCCATCCCGACATGATTGCGCCATGACTTTCGATTGTTTTCTTTAAGCGTAAAAGAGCGCTTTTATATAGACTATTGAAGTCAAGAACTCTGGAATTATCATTCACAGTATTGTGGCAAATTGGAGATTCCTCCCAAACTCCATAGGGCAATTCATCGGCTCCAATTCCAAACTGTTTAAAGGACACATCGGCTTCTCGATACATCGCTGCTACTTCTTCAACTACCTTGTCAAAAAAAGTAAAGGAGCTCTCCATACAGATGTTGATGGCGTTGTCATTGTAGAGCTGAGCAGATTGATATTCACTTTTGTCATTGGGGTCTGAAAGGGCATATTGTTCTGCGCCCACTACATCTCCTAAGGCAAGAAGTTTATTTCGTCGGGCATCCATTGAAATAATCGAAGCTCGAGCATGAGAGGGGAAGCTAAGCTGTGGAATGATTGTGATATTTTTTGACTTGGCATATTGCAAAAGAGAAATAAAATCAGTTTTGGATAAAAAACCATTTCCAGTCTCTCCACCAGTTGCGCCAGAGCCATACATCGGAATTAATCGGTCGCTTTCATCTGTCGTATATCCTCTTTTGGAACCAATTTCAGTGAGCTCAGGAAGTCCAGGAATTTCAAGCCGCCAACCCTCGTCATCCGAAAGTTTTAAATCAAAATGATTGAGCTTGAACATGGCCATCAAATCGATAATCTGTTTGAGCTTTGGTAAGCCGTAAAAATTTCGGGAAATGTCAAGCATAAACCCACGATATGTAAAGCGTGGGGCATCAACTACCCTCATTATTGGCCAACCGCGATTTTCTAAAGCTGCAATATGATCGATCTGTAAGAGTGACTGAAGCGCGTAAAACAAACCACCATGTGAATTGGCAGTGACTACAACATGATCTTGTTTGATTTCTAAATGATAACCCTCTTGAGTAAGATCTGAACCCAATTTTAAAATGAAATTTGCTTCCTCAACCGATTTTACCCATTGCAAACCAACATCCGGAAAAAGAGTAGATATTGTTTCTTGAAAGGAAACTTTCAATAGAACATCAAATTCATCCAGTATGTTTTCTCCAGCAAAGTATACATTCCAGTTGTCGAGACGCAAACGTTCTGTTGTCGGTTTGGTGGAGTGGGTTGGACTCGGAACAATCCATGCTATAGAGTCTATCGATACACTGTTGACGTTTTCGAGGTTCTGATATCTTGTTTTTGCTGTTGGCAGATTCAGATCTTCAAGGCCCTTTGCCTCTTGCCAATGAATATTGGTATGAAGGTCGATGGATTGGTTTGATGTCACGACAAATGCACCCCTAGGACCTAGGGCCAAGCGACTCATCACTCCCTTTGTCACGATACGGAAAGAAATACTTTCTCCAGCAGTTAAAGACCAAGAATCTCCAAAATTGAAAACAAAATAGGAATTCCCGTTAACACGTTCAAAATCAATTCCGTCGGGAATACTCTCCGCTAGGGGCTCACCAAGGATTTGATTCCAATGCAACGACCATTCGTTTTCTTTAAAATCAAGAGACGTCAAATTTGTAATCGAAAAGACGACATCCATAGAGTTGTTATTGAGGTTAATTTTTTCAATGGTGTAATCCAATACAGCCAACGATTTGTCTTTAGATGAACAAGACAGAAAAAAGATTGAAATCAATAGAAAATAAAGAAAGAAATTTTGTTCAAAAATCGCTCGAAAGTTGACCATGAATCTGGGAGATTACTGATGATAATTAGCAATATAGAAAATCATTTTCAAACAAGGTGCATATAACGAACAAAGCCTTCTACGGCTTCAAACTCCGGAAGTCCTAATAGGTTG
>JAACDY010000161.1 GCA_009936675.1 Bacteroidota bacterium | reverse complement strand
TGACCCCAAATTGACGAATAATACTCCTTTCATCGCTTTTTTTTACGAAGATAATGACATAATATATTTTTTGGGTGTTGTGCTGTATTTCTTTTTAAACGCAGCAATAAAATGACTCGATGTGCTATAGCCCAATTTCAAGCCAACCTCGTTGACGTTTTGACTTCCGTCGCTGAGCATTTGTCGGGCAGTTTCCATTTTATAATCAAGTAAAAACTGGAAAACGGGAGCCCCATAGAGTTGCTTAAAACCATCTTTGAGTCGTTTTAGACTGATGCCCACTTCCTCGGCTAGTGCTGGCAAACTCGGGGGTTCTGCCATACGCTCAACCACAATTTGTTTGGCGCGGTGGATTTTGCGAACATTTTCCTCGTCTGCCAAAAAAGGACATTGGGCAATATCGGATTGTTTGTCGGGGTTGAAATACAAACTAAACAACTCATACACCTTGGCTTTAAGGTAAAGGTGACCCATCAAGGCATCGGGTTCATGCTGAAACATCTGACTCAAAATCACCGCCATGGCAGGGCTGATGATCTGATCTTGATAGTATTTTTTATTGATGTTTTCGTCGTTGAGAAAAGAAATGGTTTCGGCCTCTTGCGAAAAAAGCGCGTGAAACTTTTGAATCGAAATCAAGATGCTAATCATTTTGGTTTGGGGCGCCAATCGAGCTTGCATCGGCAATGAACGCTGTGGGTTGTATAGAAGTAAAACATGCTCGTCTGTCAGTGGAAAGGTATAACTTGCATTATTGAAGAAAAAACTCGCCCCACCCTTAAAACAAAAATGAAACTGTATGCAATTGACGTCCACCTCGCGACTGATGGCCTGCTCAGAGGAGCTGCTGTTGTCGTACTGCAACACCAAAATCCCCGTTTCAATTTGACTGACTTGTTCTACTCCCATAGCGTTGTTTTTAACATGCAAATTTGATACAAACATAGCTTATTTATATTCAATCTAAGATAAAGACCTGTTTTGAACCCCAAAGCGTTATAAAAAGTCCTTTTAGCGTTATTTTTTTGCTGATTGCCAAAATAGTTTTGTATCAAATTCCAAATATTCCATAGTTGACAGACCAACTATCGTTATCGTGTATCGGGGTGAGCTATAAAAAAGCAGATGTTAGCTCACGTGGGCAATTTAGTCTTTCTCTTCGTGCCCAACAAAAGCTCCTGGAAGCTGCCCATGCAAGGCAAATTCAATCCATCACTGTACATTCGACTTGTAACCGAACGGAAATCTATGCCAATGGCACCGAGACCAAAGAATTGGTGGAACTGCTTTGTGCGTTTTCGCAAGGGAATCCAGATGTGTTTTCAAAGATCGGCTATGTGTTGAAAGACGAAGATGCTCTCAACCATTTGTTTCGCGTGGGAACAGGTATGGATTCGCAAATTCTCGGCGATTTTGAGATCATCGCACAACTCAAAAAAAGCTTTATTCGCTCCAAAAAAATGCGCTTGCTCGATTCCATATTCGAACGCCTGTTTAACTCGGTGATCCAAGCGAGTAAACGCATCAAAAATGAAACCCAGATTTCATCGGGAACCACTTCAGTTTCCTATGCCTCTGTGCGCTATATCCTCGACCATATCGACAATCCTGATCAAAAAAATATTTTGTTGTTTGGTATGGGCAAAATCGGAAGGAACACCTGTGAAAACCTAGTCAAACACACCCAAAATGACCATATCGTTCTGATCAATCGTACCCGAAAACGTGCCGAGAAAATGGCAGGGAAATTTAAACTCATCGTAAAAGACTATGCCGATCTGCCTGTCGAAATTCGAAAAGCCGATATTATTATCGTCGCCACTGGTGCCGAAAAGCCAACCCTATCCAAGTCATTGATTCACACCGAAAGCCCACTGCTTGTTCTCGACTTGTCGATCCCTAAAAACGTGGATGATGATGTGTTGGATCTTCCCAATGTAACACGAATTCACATAGACGAGCTGTCAAGAATCACAGATAATACCCTAGCCGAACGCCAAAAAGAAATCCCAAAAGCGGAAGTCATCATCGACGAAGTTGTCGAAGAGTTTATAGATTGGCTGGGTACACGTTCGTTTGCGCCTACAGTGCAGGCCCTCAAACAAATGATGGAGAAATTGGAGCAACAGGCCCTTGCCCAACACCAAAAAAAACACCC
>JAACDY010000020.1 GCA_009936675.1 Bacteroidota bacterium | reverse complement strand
GCTGTAAGAAATTACATGCTCTAGATTTGGGGTTTATCACTAAATTTAGAGATCACTACTATATTTTTTTAAGACTCATACATCCGCTTGGAGGTGAATGACCCACTATATGATGGGGACAAGCCCTGGTTAGATGCCGGCTTTGTTCCGCCAGAGGTCAAAAACCGATTTTCATTTGTACGAAAATTCTTACCCTAAATCCTAAAAAAATATGCCCAAAGACAAAACTACCAGCTACTTACTCCACTGTTTTATCGCAGGACTTCAATATTATGATGTCTTGGAAGTTTGGAAATTCCTTAAGATCAGTGATCACTTGGATTTGATTCCCGAACCCAACAACCGCTTTGACCACAATGCCGTGATGGTGGTCTGTAAAGGCAAACAACTGGGCTACATCCCCCGATCCGAAAACCGCCATATCGCCAAGATCCTTAATGCAGGCCTAAACCCCTATGAAGCAAGAATATAATCCCTATACCAAGACAATCCCATGTTTGAAAGGATTGAGATTTGTTTAAAGGTCAAAAAGAATAAAAAGAAATAAAAAATCCCCCGGAGAAAGACTAGGCGGCTTAATGTTTTCACAACGGAATTTAATACTTATTGTGATTAGCTTCGTTATGAATATAAATAAAAAAAGTATCAGCCTCAAAGAGACTCATACCCTTTTAAACTACTAAAATACAGTTTGAAAGCTAATCACAACACGGGTAAACGGGTTAAATCCAAGAGAAATGTTGTACTAAAATACGATCTGAAAGCCATTTACAACACGGTAATGGTACACAAATGAGGTTTAATGGAATAAAATATATAAAAATTGCGCTGATATTGTTAATAATCCTTTAGTACCCCTATTGTCCCCCAGCATTAGAAATAGTAAATTCGTTAAAAAAAAGAGGATTATGGCAGACGCAAATGAAGCAAAAAAGAAAGCATTACAGCTGACACTGGACAAGCTGGACAAGACCTACGGCAAAGGCGCCGTAATGAAACTGGGTGATGAAGCGGTTGAGGAAGTGGAGGCCATTTCATCGGGATCCATCGGTTTGGATTTGGCCTTAGGCGTAGGGGGTTATCCCCGCGGTCGGGTGGTCGAGATCTACGGCCCAGAATCTTCGGGTAAAACCACTTTGACCCTGCATGCCATTGCCGAATGCCAAAAGGCTGGAGGTATCGCCGCTTTTATCGATGCCGAACATGCCTTTGATCGTTTTTATGCCGAAAAACTGGGGATAGACGTCAGCGAGCTGATCATCTCCCAACCCGATCACGGAGAGCAAGCCCTCGAAATTGCGGACAACCTCATCCGTTCCGGTGCCATCGACATAGTAGTGGTGGACTCCGTGGCCGCACTTACTCCCAAAAGCGAGATCGAAGGGGAAATGGGCGACTCCAAAATGGGACTCCACGCCCGACTGATGTCACAGGCACTGCGGAAACTCACCGCCTCCATCAGCAAAACCAATTGTACCGTTTTCTTCATCAACCAGCTGCGCGAAAAAATCGGGGTCATGTTTGGCAATCCCGAAACCACCACCGGAGGAAACGCCCTCAAGTTCTACGCCTCCGTCCGTTTGGACATCCGTCGTTCTACCCAAATCAAAAGCGGTGATGCCGAAGTAATGGGAAACAAAACCCGGGTCAAAGTCGTGAAGAACAAAGTGGCACCCCCTTTCCGTACCACCGAGTTCGACATCATGTATGGCGAAGGTATCTCCAAAATGGGAGAGATCATTGACCTAGGGGTCAACTACGAAATCATCAAAAAATCCGGTTCTTGGTTCAGCTATGGCGATACCAAATTGGGCCAGGGACGCGATGCGGTAAAAGCCCTGTTGGAAGACAACATCGAACTGATGGAAGAGTTGGAAACCAAAATCATGGACACCGTCAAAGCCTTAGAATAATTCATTCTTGAATCCCCGAGCAAAAGAGTTGGATCTTTCAGCATTTAAAGAAAAATTGTCGTCCTTGGCCGCTGCCCAAAGGCCCTTTTTTTTTCTGATCGATTTCGAACTACAAAAACCCATGGTCTGTCCTTTGGAAGAGGCCCAAAAACTAGGGTTCCAATTTGAAGTCAAAGGCTTTCGGAATTTCCATCCCCAAGACCGAAAACCCACGCCCGCTCCGCTGTCCATAGCGCCCGTTCCCAAAAGTATCTATGCCAAGGCCTATCAAAAGGTTGTTGACGAAATCTATCAAGGCAATACCTTTTTGCTCAACCTCACCTTCCCCTCGCTCATCCAAACCCCTCTGGATTTGGAAGATGTTTTTCACTGGGCCAAAGCACCCTACAAACTCCTTTCACAAGATCAATTCGTAATCTATTCGCCCGAGTGTTTTGTCAAAATCAAAGACGGTTACATCTACTCCTACCCCATGAAAGGCACCATCGATGCCCAACAACCCAATGCCAAAACCCTGCTGCAAACCGACCCCAAGGAGATCAACGAACACAATACCATCGTGGATTTGATCCGCAACGACCTGTCCAAAGTCGCCAAAGAGGTCGAGGTAACCCGCTTCCGCTACCTCAATAAGATCAAAACTCAAAAAAACGAAATCTACCACACCAGTTCCGAAATTCGCGGCAAGCTCTCCCCCGATTGGAAAAACCAATTGCCCGATATCCTCCTAGGCATGCTCCCAGCAGGTTCCATCTGCGGGGCTCCCAAAGCCAAAACCGTTTCCATCATTCAAGAGATAGAACAAGGCCCACGGGGCTATTACAGCGGCATTTTTGGCTATTTTGACGGAGAAAACCTCGACAGTGCGGTCAACATCCGCTATCTCGAAAAAAATGATGGCCAACTGATCTACCGAAGTGGTGGAGGCATCACCTTCCTCAGTGATCTAGAATCCGAATACAACGAACTCATAGAAAAGATTTATGTACCCGTTGTTTGAATCCCTTTGCATCCAAGACGGTCAACTCCTCCACGGCCAATGGCATCGATTGCGCTTTGAAAAAGCCTTTCAAAACTATTTTGGAAAAGTCCCGACTTTCGACCTTTTGGAATCTCTAAACATTCCCCCTAAATTCTGCAAAGGCAGGGTCAAACTAAAAATTCTATACAACGAAAACAGCCGTAAACTCGATTTTCAACACTACCAAATGCAAGACATCCAAAGCCTCCGATTGGTTCATACCGAAACATTGGATTACACGCATAAATATAGTAAACGAGAAAAACTAGAAGCCCTGTTTGCCCAAAGAGAGGATTGCGACGATGTGTTGATCGTTCGAAAGGGAAGCATCACCGACAGTTCCTATGCCAATGTGGTGTTTTTTGACGGTAAGGACTGGTGGACCCCTCACTTGCCTTTGCTCAAAGGTACCTGTCGTGCGCGACTGCTGGATCAGAAAATCATCAAGCAAGCCCCACTGGGGGTGGATGACCTTAAAAAATTTCAAGGACTCAAACTGATCAACGCCTTGCGGGACATGGATCAAGCGATCATACCCATAAACGCATTGGTGTACTAACCAACTCGGGTGTGTTTTTTCCAAACCTCAATGGCCTCCATCGCTTTTTGTTGGGGGTCGTTAACCAATTCGGAATGGATAAGGTCGTAGGTCTTTTGTTGTAACTCAGGAATATGGCTTTCCGTAAGTCCAGCCGTAGGCAAAGGCGGATGTATGTCAACACGAAGTATTCCCGGATAGCCGTGGGTGGTGTACCAAGGAAATTTTCTTTTACAGTCCAAAAAAACCATAGGACAAATGGGCAATTGATGTTCGACCGCAATCCTAAAAGCACCCTTTTTAAAAGGATTGAGTAAAATGCTTTCATCCACATAGTCCTTCTCGGGAAAAATACAAACGCTATATCCCTTGTCCAAAACCTTTCTGGCCCGGCCATAAACTCCATAACGACTTTTGGAACTGCTGCGGTCTACCATAATCGCCGCCCGCTTGTAGAGATAACCAAAAAAGGGAATCTTGACCAGTTCCTTTTTCCCCACAAACACAAAGGGATTGGGAGCAGCCGCAAACATGAGCATGATGTCTATATAACTAGAGTGATTGGCCACCAACAGATAACTCTTTTTGGGATCCAAGCTTGTTTTGAATACTTTTTTCATCCTAAAACCCATGCCCAACAATACCAGACGTGACCAGACATTGCGCGCGATCCAAAAAAAAGGACGGTAGCCGTTAGGGAAAATCAATAAAAGGGCCAATAAAGGGAACATCAGCACCACCAAGATGGAGGAAATAAAATAGAACCACACCCTCCATAGTACAAGTAAAAACTTCATAGATAAGTAAAAATACACTTTCTTAAAATGGAGCAATAAGGAAATCGGGCAAACTTTGTGCAACCGTCGAAAAAAAATATCTTTGCAGGGAATCAATGACCTCCGCTTTATGGCAAGAATTTTGACCGGAGTACAATCGACAGGCGTGCCTCATTTGGGCAATTTATTGGGAGCAGTGCTTCCGGCCATCGAAATGGCGAATACGCCCAATAATGACTCTTTTTTATTTATCGCCGACCTCCACTCCATCACTCAGATCAAACAAGGGGAGCAATTGTCCAAAAATACTTTTGCCACGGCCGCCGCTTGGTTGGCTTGTGGACTGGATGTAGAAAAAACCGTTTTTTATCGCCAAAGCGATGTGAGTCAGGTCACCGAATTGGCCTGGTTCCTCAGTTGTTTTTTCCCCTACCAAAGACTCACCTTGGCACATTCTTTTAAAGATAAGGCCAGCCAACTGGAGGATGTCAACGCCGGATTGTTTACCTATCCCATGTTGATGGCTGCCGATATTTTGATCTATGATGCCGAAGTCGTCCCCGTAGGAAACGACCAATTGCAACACCTGGAAATGACACGCGATGTGGCCGCAAGATTCAATCATCAGATGGGAGAAACTTTTGTCCTGCCCAAAGAAAAAATTCAAGAGAACACCCAGTATATCATTGGAACCGATGGCCATAAAATGTCCAAGTCCAAAAACAATATCATCAATATTTTTCTGTCTGACAAAGCGCTCCGCAAACAGATCATGGGCATAAAAACGGACAGCAAAACCATGGAAGAACCCAAAGATCCAGAAAGTTGTAATGTCTTCAAACTCTATTCTCTTTTGGGGGATGCGGCTCAAGTCGAAGCACTGAAAAAACAGTATTTGGCTGGAGGTATGGGCTATGGTCATGCCAAACAGGCCCTGTTCGAATTGATGGTGGAAAAATTCAAAGTAGAGCGTGAAAAATTCAACTACTACCAAGAACATCCCGAAGAGGTTGAGGTGGCCTTGGCCAAAGGAGCGGTAAAAGCCAGTAAAATTGCCGACGAGGTGCTGCACAGGGTCAGGCGAAAGCTAGGATTCTAGACCCATTCAAAAAACTTGCCCGGTAAAGGGTTAACACAACCTTTCATTTCCAGTTTTAGAAGTAGTGTAGCGGTTTTGCCCACCGAAATTTGGGTCTGTAAGGCATTGTTGTCCAAGCTTTCATGGGCTAAGTCTTTCAGACACTCAAAGATGGCTTTTTCTTCACCATCGAGTTCGACAAATAACTTTTTTTGAATGCCCTTTTTCTCTGGGTGCCTTTGCCAACCCACCCCTTTGATGAGTTCCTCAGCATAGGTAATCAATTGGGCTTTTTGGGTGCGCATCAAATCGTGGCAACCTTCATGAAGAGAATTGCCCACTTCGCCGGGAAAGGCAAAAAGTTCCCGATGATATTGGTGGGCAAAGTTGGCTGTAATCATACTTCCTCCTTCGGATTGGGACTGAATGACCACTGTGGCGTGCGACAAACCCGCAATGATACGGTTGAGAATAAGAAAGTGTTTTCGGTCAAACTTTTCCTCGGTGGTAAATTCAGAAATAAACCCTCCTTCTTGCTCGATTCTGTCGGAAAAAACCCGGTGTTCGGGGGGATAAACTTGATCCAGTCCGTGGGCCATACAAGCAATAGTGGTCAAATCGGATTTTAACGCCTGGTCGTGAGCAATGATGTCAATGCCCCGTGCAAAACCAGATATGATGATGGGATCAAACTCCTGAAGTCCTGCCACCAACTCACGACAAAGCTTTTCCCCCTTGGAATCGCCTGATCGGGTACCAACGATGCTGATGCACTTGCGTTGGGCAAAGTTGAAATTTCCCTTGTAAAACAAAACCAAGGGCGCATCGGGACAAAAAGCAAGGGTATTGGGATAATCGGAATCTCCCAAAAAAAGGGTTTTAATGTTGTTTTTATGGAGGTTTTCTTCTGCTTTTTGTACACGATCGGAATGCTTTTTCCAACCTTTGAGGTGCTCAAGATGAACGGTGCCTATGCCTTCAAGGCTCTGGAAATCCTCTATCGATCGCTCAAAAATGTTTTCTAGACTTTCTGAAAACTCCCATAACCTTCTGGATCGGATATTTCCCAAACCAGGGATAAAACGCAGGAAAAGGCAGGCTTGTAGGCGGTTCATAAGCAAAAATTAAAAATTTGGTGCCCTCAAATATACTAACATCAATATTCATCGTTATTAAAAGCAGTAATTATTACTATATTTGAGTATGCAGTTGCAACAGTACATCAAGGAGTTGCTTTACCAACACGAGTGTGTTACAGTGCCCAATTTTGGTGCATTTCTCACCCGGACGATCGATGTATTGATCCAACCGGACTCTGGGCTTTTTTCGCCCCCTCGTAAAGAAGTGAGTTTTAACCATCTTCTGAAAAGCAACGACGGCATACTGGCCCAATATATGGCTCAAAAAGAAAGTGTCTCCTATGAACAAGCCTTAAGAAAAATTGAAAAAGAGGTAATCGTATGGAAACAACGTCTGCACACCCAGCATTTGACTTTTGCAGGCATAGGCGAAATGCGCCTCAGCCCGCAAAAGAAAATTAATTTCTCTCCGTTTGGAGCAATTAATTTTGACCTGAACTCCTATGGACTCAGTAATTTTATTAGACAATCAATCTTTTCCCCACCCCTTGTAACAGAAAAACCTAAACCCTTTCCCATTATGGAAAATGAAAACAAAGACGACTTGATGTTTACCCCAGCAGAAAACGAAAACAAACGCTCTCCGATCATGCGATATGCCATTATCGGGGTGATTGGAATTTCTCTAATCGGCGCAGGCTATTATTTCGGCAATCAATACATTGCTGATGAAAAAGCCAAGGCTACTGAGATGGCACAAAAGAAAATCAAAAGCAACGTTCAAAAGGCGACTTTTAACCTCGGCACATTGTCTGAAGTGGATCTTACCCTAGAGGCCAATCCCGAAGTCATCGAAGACGCTCCATTGAATCAAACCTATTATAGTGTCATTGCTGGATCCTATCGGTCTATGGAAAATGCCGAAAAGAAACTGGCGCAATTACAGGCCGAAGGTTTTGATGCCGCTTTTACAGAAGTCAATCCCGAAGGCCTTCACCGAGTGGCCTACGGACGATTCGACTCCAAGCGTGAAGCTTTGAATTTGCACAATTACATCCGCTACGCCCTAAAAGAAGAGGCTTGGTACTTGGAAGAGCAATAGGCTACATCCTATAGATCCAACTTTTTGGATTTTGTGGCGTTGAATTGCTGAATACACTGAATTGTAGGGTGGTTTTGCCCGTTTGTGGATGGGTAAATATTTCTCCTATGGTTTGTTTGGCCTTTACCTTATCCCCCTTTTTTACATATACCCTACCTAGGTTTTTGTAGGTAGTAATAAAATTCCCATGCTTGATCAATATGGTGGGATTACTGCCCTTAAAACTGAGGATGGTCATTACTTCCCCTTCAAAAACGGCACGGGCTTCTGCCCTGGGCGAGGTCGCAATGGTCACCCCATTACTTTTGATCATAGTGGTCTTGACCACAGGATGGGGTTGAGTTCCAAAACGTTGGACGACGATTCCCTTTTCTACGGGCCAAGGCAGTTTGCCTTTGTTGGCTACAAAATTGGCGGCCAATAACTTGGCCTCTGGGGTCAGGGCAAAAGCGTTTTTAGATTTTTTTCCCGCCGCTTTGTTAGAGGCGGCTATGGCCTCGCGAATCAACCGTTCGATTTCACGATCAGTTGCTGCCGCTTTGCGTTGCTTTTGTTTGATTTCACTCGCCAAGGACCGTGATTTGCTTTTTAGCCCACTGATCAATCTTTGCTGTGATTTGCGTTCCTGCTGCAATTGCTGTTGCGCCTTTCGATTCTCTATCACCAAAGCATCTTTTTGAGCTTTTTGCTCCAGCAGGGTTTTGTTGAGAGATTGAAGTGTTTTGGTTTTTTCTGCGATCTCCTCCCCTTGTTTTTTTCTGAAGTTGGCATACTGCTTCATGTATTGAACCCGCTTGTAAGCCTGTAAAAAATCCTCGGAGGAAAACAAAAACATCAAACGATTTTGGGAAGATTTGCTCTTATAGGATTTTTGGATCATCTCCGCATAATCTTTCTTGAGTGTTTCCAACTCTTTTCTGAGATCGGTGATGTTTCTTTGATTGACATTGATTTGTTGGGTCAAAAGATTGGCCTGCTGATTGTTGACTTTGACCAGATCACTTCTAACAGATATTTTGACATTGAGGTCTTCTACCTGAGAAAGCAGGGACTTTTCCTTTCTAGTGTTCTTAAAAAGAAGGCTGTTGATCTGTTTGATCTCTGCTTGAAGCCGCTTTTTTTGGTTTTCCAGCGTTTTCTGACGAGCAGAATTGGACTGGGCCATCCCCAAGGATGCCGAGAGAAGAAAAAAAACCACACTGAGCTGTCGTATGCGATACATCACATTTCTATTGGTTGGTAGCCTGTGGGAATATTGAAGGGAATACTCAAACGGTCGGGGAAATCGGCACGGGTGTATTCCAAGTTGATTCTTGTCAAATCTCTGCCGTCAAAAAGTGAAATTTGAACCTCCCCGGGAATAAACTCCCCTTCCAGTTTTTGATGATTGAGGTACTTGATGGTCAGAGACTGTTGCGTCCCTGGCACCATAAAACGCTGTTCGAGTAACAGAAAATTGTTAGGATCAAAAAAGAAAGTAGGTCGGAACCGCAACTTGTCTGACTTTGGGGTCAAAATATAATATTTGGGATGGGAAATGCTTTCCCAACGACCTCTGTTGATATTGGTCAAAGGAAGACCCATCAAAAGGTTTTGCAAATCTTTAAATTCAAAACGGGTGTCGAATTGTTGATTGATAAAAGAAACATCTCCCTCAAAAAAGGTTTTTTGAAATTTTTCATAAAAAGAAACCTTGTCGGGGGTCACCAATAATTTGGCAATGGGCACAATCATATTGGCACTCATCCATATGGACTTCGATTTTTCTATCCTCAGATTGATGATGATCTGTTGTTTGCGCTTGCCATTGTCGTAGGTGGTTTTTACACGCGAACGAAATTTTTTATATTCCAATTGATTTTTGGCAATGGATTGGGTCAATTCCTTGGTCTCAATGTCTTTTATGGGAGTTCGACTAGAAGGAACAACAGTCGACTTACAAGCCGCAAACAACAGTAGCCAGCCCAACAAAAGAAGGGGGATAAAATAGGCTTGATTTTGCTTGTGTTTCATCACTTTGATAATTCTGAATAATCACCAATGGATACAAAATCAAATGCACCATCGAATTTGACATGATTGCCGATCATGGCTCCATGGAGCTGGGCATTTTGTATAATTGTATGTTTTTGTACCAAACTGTTGCTCAAAGTGCTATTTTCGATTTGGGTTCCTTCTCCCACCGCAGTGTGAGGGCCCACCGTAGCGTTTTTTAATACCACCCCCGAACCAATATAACAAGGAGGGATGATCTTGCTGTTCTTTAGTACAACATCATCTGTGACCAATTTATTGCCTTCGGCTGTGAGTATGTCCAACATTTTGGTATTGGTTTCTAGGGTGATTTTGGGATTGCCACAGTCCATCCACTCTTTGACGGCTCCAGGGGTAAAGACCGCTCCTTTTTCCATCATGGCCAATATACCATCGTTTAAGAGAAATTCCTCTCCTTCGGCTCTTGGTTGCGCCATTGTTTTTTCCAACTCAGCTTTGATCGTTTCTCCTTCTTTAAAGTAATATATTCCAATTGCCGCCAAATCGGATACAAACTCCTGTGGCTTTTCGACCAAGGCGGTAATGTGGTTGGCATCATTCATTTTGACCACGCCATAGGCTTTGGGATTTTCCACTTTTTTGACCCATATCATCCCGTCTACAGTGGGATCAAGGGAAAGGTCGGTACGGATAAGGGTATCGGCATAGGCCACTATGATGGGCCCGGACAAAGAATCGGCTGCACACATCACCGCATGACCGGTTCCCAAAGGTTCCAATTGACGGTAAATAGTGGCTTTGGCGCCAAGATCTTTTGCTACTTGTTTCAGTTCTTCTTCTATGGCAGGACCAAAAAAAGCGGGATCCCCGAGAATATAGGCAACTTCTTCTATGGGTTGGTTCACCACTCTGGCAATTTCGTTGACCAGTTGGGTCACTATGGGCGATCCTGCTACGGGCAACATAGGTTTGGGAACCGTAAGGCTGTGGGGTCTTAGTCTAGAGCCTCTTCCGGCCATGGGAACAATTATTTTCAATATTTTATATATTATGTTTTAAACAATTACTTTATATTATTTTTTTCCGGTACTGCCAAAACCTCCACTGCCTCTTTCCGACTCAGGAAGACTACTAATAGGCTTCCACTTAACGGTGCTGTATTGGGCGACGACCAACTGTGCGATTCTGTCCTGTGGAACGATGGTAAAGGGTTCTTGGGAAAGGTTGACCAATATTACACCAATGTCTCCGCGATAATCGGCATCGATGGTACCAGGAGCATTGAGAACCGTAATGCCATGTTTGGCGGCCAATCCACTTCGGGGCCTCACCTGAGCCTCATAACCCTTTGGCAAAGCTAGGGATAGGCCTGTTGGAATGATTTTGCGCTCCAGCGATTTCAAGGTGATGGATTGCTCAATGTGAGCTCTCAAATCCATCCCCGCCGAAAGCGGAGTGGCATGCTCTGGCAATTCGCCTTTTCCAGTAAACACAACAGGAATTTCTATCATTTTCTCAATTTCTTCAAAAATACAAAAAGCACACTGAATCCTTGGCCTCTCCCCTTTTAGTTAATCTTTTTTTATGATAATCGCTGATCAACTGACTTGGGTGAACACAAATAGTGATCTAAACAAGGGCAAGTGCTATTCCAATAGGGATAAAATCTGATCCTTAGGAATGCGAACAAAACTGTTTTGGGTGTAATCGTCCTTTTCGAAAAAAACCGCCAAGTCTCCGTTTTCTAGCAAGCTAGGGGCAGAGTAGGCGGCGGGTCCTTTGTAAATGGTTTTTTCAGCCGACCAAGTTTTTCCATTGTCTTTACTGATGCTCAATGCAAGATTTTTTCTAAGAGTTTTGTGCTTGGCGTTGACAAATAATAAAATATTTTTTTCTGGAAATGGAATGATTCCCGCATTACATCCGGGATCGACAAGGCTATAATCCGCACGAGAGTCCCATGTCTTTCCCTCGTCTTTGGAAATATAAATTTGTCGGTAACCTTTTTTGTTGAGTCTGCAATTGACCATCCAGCTTCCATCGCTGAGTTCCACCACTTTAGATTCGTCACCAGGAATCAAAGGGGTATCGATCCATTGCCAACTGTTGCCATGGTCATCACTTTTATAAAGATGTAGTCCGTGATCGAGATTGACCAGCGTGTGGAGCAAAGTTCCCCGTCGGGTTTGAATCCCCCTTCCGGAAGTAATGAATTTAAAATCTTTATGCCATTGAGGAGGCGTGATTTGATTGGTGATATCCACAGGTTCCGACCAACTTTTGCCATTGTCCTCGCTTTTGATGTACTTGAGATAATAGATTTGCCGTTCGTGCTCCAGATCCATATAGTTAAAAAACATAAAAATGGTGTTGGTCATCCGATCAACGATCATGGAGGGGTCGGAGGCCGATTGTCCCAGTGGGTAATCTACAGGCCTTTCGATGGGCGTCCAGCTTTTGCCATTGTCGCTACTTCTCCTGCTTACAATATTGATGTCATTGTTGTCTCTTAGATCGGCACAGGAAGGAATTCTTTCGTCGATGGCGGTGATGAGGTCGCCATTGGGTGCGGTGGCAATGGAGGGAATTCTATAACAGGCAACTCCTTTTTTTTGGGGGAAAAGATTTGTGAATTCTAGTTCCTGGGCAAGGCATATACCAAAAGAAAACAGGCCTATGACGAGTGCCAACTTGACTTTAATCTTTGATTTTATGTCTTCCATACCTCTTTTAAATTAAAATTGTGTTTGAAAATCGCTGTCAAGAAACCCCTCCAGGTCTGCTAAACCTTGATGAATGTTTTGTTTTTGTACATGTAGCAGAGCAATAGATAGAGCAATGCAAACACTCCGATGACAGTGATCAGTTCGTAATAGTTTCCAGTATAGGGTGCTAAACCATAGATGACAAATCCGGCAATCTTGGGAAATGGAAAAACGTGAGTAATTACATAGGCTGTAATGGCATTCATTCCAATTACTTTGAGAAACAAAGCCCATTTATACTTTTGTTTGACATCTATAATCCAATAAAAAACAGCCATCAGGAAATAACAAATTCCCGAGGAAAATAAGACAAAAGAGGAAGACCATAATTTTTTAACGATGGGGTGCCAGATATTAATAAAAAGACCTAGCGACAAGGCAATTGTTCCGTAGGTGAGCAAAGTTTTGACGACCTTTGTTTTGTCTTTTAGATTTTTTATAAGGGTTCCTGCGAAGAGACCTGAAAGGGTGGTGGCAGTAAAGCCCAAACCCGACAAAAACCAGGTGTATTGTGTGCCGTCGTCAAAAGACCCAAAAATCAAATGATCGAAATAGAGGGCGAAATTTGCATCGGGAACAAGGGTACTCCTTCCAATTCCAGGAACATTGGGCAAGATCAACAGCAATGCATATGCCACCAAACAGCCCACAAAAAATAACCGCCTTTGGGTTGGTTTTAAATAAACATAAGCAATGGCGGTAAAAACATAACCTACGGCGATGGCTTGCAAGGTATTACTAAAAATTTTGAATGTAGAAAGGTCAAAATCCAACAGATTGCCTTGAACTATCCAGCCGAGTAAAAAAAGTAAAAAGAATCTTCTCAAAAGCTTTAGGAAAAGAGGTTTTTTGCTGGTGGAATCTTGGGTGTATTTTGAAATTGAAAAAGGGATTACGACCCCCACGACAAATAAAAACAGCGGCATGATGATGTCGTAAAGCTGAAATCCCAACCACTCCGGGTGGGAAAATTGTTCGGCCAAAGCCGCTGTGAACTCGGAGCCAGAACCTTTATGAAGTTTAGAGAAAAACTGATCCGCCAATACGATCATTAGCATGTCAAAACCTCGAAGAGCATCTATGGATCGGATGCGTTCAGTTGTGTTAGAAATTGATCCCATTTGAAAAGGTTTTTCTTAAAAGTATTAAAAAATTCTTTGTATAACGTCTCAAAGCTCTTTTATAAGCCCAAAGAAGGTGTGTTCCCTTTAGGTTCTATTCTTAAGGAGTACCACAAGAACAACCAACCAACTCAGGAGTTCAAAACCCAGCTCGTAATAGGTTAAATACTGATCAAAACCGTCCACTAATAGTCCACTACTCAACCAAGGACAAAGGCAGAAACCAATACAAAGGTTGCTTTTAGTAACTGTATTTGATGGGTGGTTTTGATGGCAATCCAAATCCAAAGAAATCCCATTACCGCCAATACAATGGACAAGGTTCTGAGTACGGTGTAACTTTGTGGGGTCGTAAACTCAATTTGATAGGCTTGGTGG
>JAACDY010000160.1 GCA_009936675.1 Bacteroidota bacterium | reverse complement strand
TGATTTAAGTGTGAACGCGACAGGATTCGAACCTGTGACCGTCTGCTTAGAAGGCAGATGCTCTATCCAGCTGAGCTACGCGTCCTTACTATCCTCTATAAAACATCCCTTAAATAGTACGAAAATTCGTACGACAAAGAGATCTAATCTAGACTCTGTTAATGGCTGCAAATATACATAGCACAAAAGAGAAATCCTAGTACGACATTAAGTACATTAATAAGTGGTTTTAATCACTCTATTTGTTCATTGCTCCACACACTCCATTTAAGAGACTCAACTCATTCATATAATAGAAGAACGGTGAGAGATTCGGTCTTAAGTATGCTGTATGAGCTAGAATTAAGCTGACTAGGCATAGGGAGACTGATTTTCACACTCTCTGCAATCAATACAGTGCGTTAGCAGCCTTAAATAAGTAGTATGCTATTAGCAGTTGGAATTGTGAAAGAACTCTCCTTAGTTCTGACTCAAATGTAGATTGATTGTAAGGCTTTCTTATACTTCTTCGTACCTGACATCTCATATATTTTATGAGCATATCTGATGTGTGAAAGAGTAAAGGAGCAGGTCTGTTATGCTTAGAAGGCAGATGCGCGATCCAGCTGAGCTACGCGTCCTAAATTTATCAGTAAACTCACAGATTTACTGAAAACTTTTGGCATATATAATACTTCCTTATCTTTTATTGCAAGACCATTCAGTATTATTAAATGGGAATGGTAATTTTTTTTTTAATGATAAGGTATAGATTTGCTATATTGAAAAATTAAAAAAAACAAAAAATGAACCGAAAGACATTCATAAAAAATACGGCCATGATGGGAGCAGGCGGAATGTTTCTGTCCAGCCTTAAAAGTTATGCCCTTTCAAAATCCTCCAAAAATATTTCATTCAATGATCAAATCAACATTGGGACTATTGGTATTAATGGAATGGGCTGGGGCAACACATTGAAAGCCATTGAGGTTCCGGGAGTAAACCTAGTGGCTGTGTGTGACGTAGATCAAAATGTCATTCAAAAAAAACTAAATGACAAAGCAGTTGCACCTATAAAAGACAAGATCAAAGTTTATAGTGACTATCGAAAGATGCTAGAACAAAAAGACATTGACGTGGTCTATATTGGAACACCCGATCATTGGCATGCCTTGATGATGATCGAAGCCGCCGCCGCAGGAAAACACGTATATGTTGAAAAACCCATTGGAAATTCTATTGCAGAATGTGAAGCCATGGTCGCTGCCCAAAAAAAATACGGTAGCATCATTCAAGTGGGTCAATGGCAAAGAAGTACTAACCATTTTCAGGATGCAATGGCTTTTGTCCACAGTGGTAAGCTAGGGCCAATCAGAACCGTAAAGGTTTGTTGTTACCAAGGATGGATGCGCCCTCAACCCAAGGTGGCCAATAGTGTACCTCCCAAAAGAGTCGATTACGATGCTTGGTTGGGGCCAGCTCCCAAAAGACCTTTTAATGCCAGTAGATTTCACTTCCATTTCAGATGGTTTTGGGACTATGCTGGAGGATTAATGACAGATTGGGGAGTCCATCTACTAGATTATGCATTGATAGGAATGAAGGCTACTGTTCCTAAGTCCATCGTTGGCTTGGGTGGGAAATTTGCTTATCCCGATCTAAGTCAAGAGACCCCCGATACGCTCACCACATTATACGAATTCGATAAGTTCAATTTGGTTTGGGATTCTGCCATGGGCATTGACAATGGATCTTATGGAAGAAATCATTGCATTGCTTTTATAGGAAATAATGCAACCCTGGTTGTCGATAGGAGTGGTTGGGAAGTCATAGAGGAAAGAAAAAGTGAAAACAAAGTCCTGATCCCTCTCCAAAAAAAATCCAACAATGGTCACTCAGAACATCAGTTCAACTTCATGCAAGCCATTAGAGAAAACAAACCAGAAATATTAAATTGTAATGTCGAAGCAGCTGCTCACGTGGCTAAAGTTGCACAAATGGGTAATATTTCTTTCAGAGCCAATCAAAAATTGAATTGGTCGGCCGAAAAAAATCAATTTGAAGATCAAAAAATCAATGAAGCATATCTTGCCAAAGAATATTTCAACGGTTATCAACTCCCTAAATTAGACTAATCATTTAGATGAAGAAAATATTGTCCACTGCACCGGGTAGGGTGTGTCTGTTTGGAGACCATCAGGATTATCTTGAACTTCCAGTTATCGCATGTGCCATCGACCGGATGATGCAAATAGATGCCGAAGAAAACGGAAAGGATCACTTTGAGATCGACATGCCTGATATGGGTCAACAAAGAACCATTCTACTAGAACCTGATTTTACTAAAATTGAAAGGGGAGATTTTCTGAAAATTGCACTCAAAGTCTTACAAAAAAGACAGATTGTTCCCAACAAAGGCTATCGACTGACCATCACCAGTAAGATTCCTATCAACGCAGGCTTGTCGAGCTCTTCAGCTTTGACCATTGCCTGGTTACAGTTTCTTATTGCTGCCTTTTCGGATCGGTCTTTTTCCTCAAAGGAATTGGCCCTTTTGGCCTACGAAACTGAAGTCATAGAGGAAGGTTCTTCAGGAGGAAAAATGGATCAATTTACCATTGCCATTGGTGATACTATTTTTTTGGATACCCATACGGATCGAGTTCAAAAATTCAATCATCTCCATCTCAATTTGGTCGTTGGAGTATCGGGTTTATCCAAAGATACTTTTGGAACCCTTAGCCACCTAAAGAGTAATGCTTGGAAAGCCATCAATCAAGTCAAATCTCAAAATCCAGAATTTGACATTGCCTCAGCCACTGTAAACGATCTGAGTAAAAACTTGGAATTGTTAGACACCTCTCTAAAGCCCTATTTCTATGCCGCAGTTTGTAATCACGATATAACTCAAAAGGCGTTAAAAACCTTGCTCCAGGAGCCGTTAAACATTCAAGTTTTGGGAGAATTGATGAACGAGCACCACCATCTGCTCAAAACCTATCTTAAAATCACCCCTCCATTGATGGATCAGATGATTGATGCAGCCAACAATAATGGAGCTTTGGGGAGTAAAATTGTAGGCTCGGGCGGTGGCGGATGTATCGTTGCCATTGTCCAAGATCATAATCAAAAACAAATCATCGAAGCCATAAAAGCCACAGGAGCAGCCGATGCTTTTGGGGTAAACATCACAAAAGGAGCTTCTCTAAATTAAATTTACATGACCAACAATATCGTTATTCTTGCGGGAGGAGCTTCCTCACGGATGAAAAAATCAGTAGATCAAAATCTATCTCCCGAAAAAATCGCTCAAGCCAACCAACTCAGTAAAGGGCTGATTGAATTGGGGGGAAAGCCATTTTTAAGCTATTTGTTAGAAAATATTTTAAAAGCTGGATTTGAAAATGTTTACATTATTACTGGAGAAAATTCCAAAATGTTTCGTCAGGCTTTTGAAAACAATCCCGACTTTAAGGAGCTTAACATACAATTTGCCACCCAATATATCCCTGAAGGCAGAGAGAAACCCTATGGCACTGCCGATGCCCTGTACCAGTGTCTCGATCAATATCCCAATTTAAAAGAAGATACTTTTTGTGTTTGCAACAGCGATAATCTCTATTCTTACAAAGCATTAAAAACACTTAAAGATGCTCCCACTCGTCAGGCGATTCTGGCTTATGATATCGATAAGCTGGAATATCCAAAAGAGAGGATTGCACGATTTGCAGTGATGAGGTTTGATGATCATTATGATTTGACCACCATAGTCGAAAAGCCTGAACCTAGTAAAATAGACAGTTATACCGATGCTCATCAGAAAATAAGAGTAAGCATGAATATCTTTTTGTTTGATGGTAAACTATTCTTTAAATATTTGGAAAGTTGTCCCGTCAATCCCATCAGAGACGAAAAAGAATTGCCCACTGCTTTGATGAATATGATTGGGGATGATATAGATGTTTTGGGAATTCCCATTGCGGAACATGTTCCCGATTTAACTTCCAAGAATGACATTGCCCAACTGGAAAAGTATTTTGGTAAACAATAAATCAAGCCAACCATTAGGCAAAAATTATTAATTGTTTATTTTTTGGTGGTTTGAATGCTTCCATTGCAAGATTTGATTAAATAAATTATCAACTTCTTATTTTTGGAACATTAATGGGTAATAGTTCTGAATTATACCGGGCGTGTTAATAATTTTGTTGAAACTATTGTTTAACCTTGAAGTCCATACTCAACCATTACGCTCAAGCTCCCAATACTTGGGATGAAATGTTCGAGAAAGAAAACAGCATTAGGTCTGTTTATAATGAATTTGGAGATTACTTGTCCAAAGCCTCTATAGAGGAGATCAATCAGATGCAAGAATTTTCTCGTCAGTTTTTTATGAACCAAGGGGTAACTTTTACGGTTTACAACAACAAAAAAGGAGTGGAGAGAATTTTTCCCTTCGATATTCTTCCCAGAATCATAGCATTCAAAGAATGGAAAATTATAGAGACTGCCATCATTCAGAGAATCAAAGCGCTCAACTTTTTTTTAAAGGACATCTACAATGAGCAGTTCATCATAAAGGACAAAATCATTCCTCCAGACTTAATCGTCTCCAATCCCAATTTTTTGAGAGAAATGAGGGGTTTGCAAGTCCCACAAGACATTTACACCCACATATCAGGTGTTGATTTAATCCGCAACAATGACGGTAAGTTTTATGTTCTCGAAGATAACCTAAGAACCCCTTCGGGGGTGAGTTATATGCTTGAAAATAGGGAAATCAGCAGAAGGCTCTACCCCTACATGCTCCCCAAACAAAAAGTACTTCAGGTCAACAATTATCCCCAAATGCTGTATGATCAATTGAAAACATTATCCCCAAAAACCGATCCTGAAATTGTACTTCTGACACCAGGTCTTTACAATTCGGCCTATTATGAACATACTTCTTTGGCACGTTTGATGGGGGTTGAATTGGTGGAAGGCAGCGACCTGGTGATAGATAACCATTACGTCTACATGAAAACCGCCGGAGGACTTAAAAAAGTAGATGTCATCTACAGACGAATTGACGATGATTATTTAGATCCCTTAAATTTCAAGTCTGAAAGTGTGTTGGGATTGGCGGGAATTATGGATTATTATCGCAAAGGAAATGTGGTGATTGTCAACGCTCCGGGTACTGGAATTGCAGATGACAAGGCCATCTACATCTATGTTCCTGACATGATCCGCTATTATTTAAATGAAGAACCCATACTTGAAAACATTACAACTTATCAATTTGCCAAACCCGATGAAAAGGCCTATGTTTTGAAAAATATTGATCAAATGGTGGTCAAAAAAACAGATGGAAGTGGAGGATATGGAATGCTGATGGGTAAAACGGCTTCCGAAAAAGAGATAGAAGAGTATGTGGCGAAAATTGAACAAAAACCGGAAAATTTTATCGCACAACCCACATTGAGTCTTTCAACAACTCCATGTATCATTGATGACGAACTCACCCCCAGATGTGTGGATTTAAGACCTTTTGCTGTTTATGGAGCCAATGGTATAAAAGTTTGCCCTGGTGGATTGTCTAGAGTGGCCCTCAAAAAAGGCTCATTGGTAGTCAATAGTTCACAAGGTGGGGGTAGTAAAGATACGTGGGTAATTAAAAACAGTTGAGTATGTTGAGTCGTGTAGCAAATAATTTATTTTGGATGGATCGTTACATGGAGCGAAGCTATGGATTGCTCAATCTCATCAGAACCAATTACAATTCAACCATAGATTCAGGGGACTATTCATCATGGAATGGCATACTGAAAACTTACATGGGAATTGATGAAGAAAAGCAAAACCAAAATTATTCGGATTCTATTTCAATCATTGATTTCATCCTTTTTGATCTTAATAATCCCAACACCTTGATCAATATGGTGATCAGATCAAGGGAAAATGCAAGAAGTGTTCAAGAGCATATTTCAAGAGAACTGTGGCTCTCCGTCAACAAATACTACCTACACCTCAGTGAAGAAAATATCTCAAAAAAATATCACAAAAGCGACCCGATCGACTTTGTCAATGATCTGCTTCAGTACAATCACATTTACTACAGTAGTGCCGATATTACTCAAGAAAGAGGTAATGCCTATTGTTTTATGAACTTGGGAAAATATATTGAAAGGGTGGTTCAAAGTATAGACTTTCTAAGTGTGAGAATCATTAGTCTCAATGATGATCATCACAACCTGACAGAAAGCTTTTTTTGGAAAAATCTTTTGACCTCCATCGGAGGATACCAACTGTACATCAAAACATATAAATCTATTTTTAAAGTAGAGAACATCATCGAAATGATTTCCATCAATGAACATTTTCCTCGCTCCATCAGGTATAGCATCAAAAAATTAAACATCCATATTGAACGATTGAATAGATTTAATCAACTTAATGACACAGAGTTAATTTTTAATATAGGCAAACTTAAAAACACACTTGACTACACCACCATCGACACCATAAAAAAAATGGGGCTTCATCAGTTTTTGACAAATATCAAACACGATCTAAACGAAATCTCCATCAGCATTAATAAATTGTATTTCTCACAATCTTATTAAAACAAAGATGAAATTTTATTTATACCACACTACCCAATACAGCTACTCCAATCCCGTTTTCGAGAGCGCCAATAAGATTCTCCTCTACCCTTTTAATGACATGAATCAACAGTTGGTAAACCACAAGCTGACCATCTCTGATAATCCAAATATTTTTAGCTATTTGGACGATTTTAACAACCGCGTAGGGTTTTTTACCTATGTCCCACCCCATAAAACTCTAATCATAAGCTCGGAGGCTGAAATCATCTCGAAGAGAATTGATCTACCTGAGGAAAAAACGTCGGCTAAAGACCAGTGGAAATTCATCGAAGAAATGGCCAAATCCATTGACTATCTTCCTTTCTTAACCCTTGAAAAAATCGATGCTATTGAACCACTAAAAGGTTTGTTAAAAACAATGATTGACAAGAATGACTACCCGCTCGAAAATGTCAAAAGATTATGTGATTACATCAACAAAAACTTCAATTATCAAAAGGGGGTAACCAATGTTTTTACAACAATTGATGAGGTTTGGAAACTAAAATCTGGGGTTTGTCAGGACTTTACCAATGTCTTGATACAACTCTGTAGGATGATAAAAATTCCGACAAGATATGTCAGTGGGTATGTTTTTGCTGATGAGGGTCTCCGTGGAGCTGGCGCTACACATGCTTGGGCTGAAATATTCATTCCAGCTTATGGATGGTTGGGGATTGACCCCACCAATAACTGTATTGCCAATCAATTTCATATCCGTTTGGCCGTGGGTAGAAATTACAACGACTGTGCACCTGTAAAAGGAGTTTTTAAAGGAAATGAAACCCAATTAATGGACGTTAAAGTTCATTTGGATACCAAAAGAAAAACCGAGAATCTAGAAATGAACAATCTCAACTCTGTATCCATTGAAACCGATCAAAAAAGTACACAAAACAGCTACAGAAGGAACTTGGAGATGATTCAACAACAACAGCAACAACAACAGTAGTTTATAGGGTTAATTGAGCGTTTCTTTATCACTTCAAAATTTTAAAGTCATCCCATTTCACGTTATATTTGTTGGTATAAGTTTCATTTAAAAATTTAAACCAAACAAAAATGGCCAACCACTTATCATTCAGATCAGGTAATCCAGTCCTTACCAAAAATGCTTTTACGAGCAGTTCAGATATCTCGGAAACCATGACCATCAACGGAACGGTCAACAAAACAGCCATCAGTTTGCTATTGCTCGTAGGAACCGGTTATCTGACCTTTAACACCATCAATCCTGGCCTATTAATTGCTTGCGGTATTGGAGGGTTTATCATAGCCATAGTCACGGTGTTCAAAAAGGAATGGTCACCCATCACAGTTCCCCTATACGCCATATTGGAAGGAGCTTTACTAGGTGGAGTTTCGTTTATGTATAATAGTCTTTATGATGGAATTGTTACCGATGCCATTTTCCTTACCGTAGGCATATTACTATCACTACTGGTTGCCTATCGTTCGGGTTACATCAAGCCTACCGAAAATTTTAAATTGGGAATTTTTGCCGCCACAGGAGGTATAGCTCTCGTTTACCTGATCAACTTTGTGATGGGATTTTTTGGTTCAAGCATGGGTGTTATGCAAATCGACAATGCTTCCCCCATGAGTATTGGTTTTAGTGTGGTGGTGGTAATTATTGCTGCACTTAATTTAGTTTTAGATTTTGATTTTATAGAAGAAGGCGCTGAAAAAGGAGCTCCTAAATACATGGAGTGGTATGGTGCTTTTGGCCTTTTGGTGACGCTCATCTGGCTCTACCTTGAAATTCTAAGACTTTTGGCCAAGCTTAATTCCAGAAAATAGACTTGAAAAACTCGTTGGCATTTTTTGCAATTGCTCTTATTTTACAATAATCTTTTGGGCAATAACTTTTAATTAAAATCATAATTAATCATTTACTATGAAATACTCGATCATATCGTTCTACTTCTTAGTTGTTGCAATAATCCTATCCTGTAATTCCAATCAATCCCTACAATTTTCGGTGGCTCCAAAAATTATAGAAAACCCTAATAAAGCCGTACCCCTAACGGCCTATCTCAATTTTAAGACCGAACACCCTATAGATTCAGTGATCGTAGAAATCAATGATGGAGAAAGAGAAACAAAACTAAAATACCACCGAAAAGATAAAACGGAGCTTGGCTACTTATTAAAGTATATGAGACCTCAAAAAAACCACAACATCTCCGTCCGTTTTAAAGACAATTTGGGTGAAATATATGACGTCAAACAAAAACTAACTTTTGCAACACCAGCTCTTCCTCAAAAGGATTTTCTTTTCCCAAAAATTGTGATTTCCAAAAGTAAACAGACTGTTAAAGAAGAAATGACCCTTATCAATCCAAGAAGAAGAGGTAGTATGATTCAAGAGAGTGGAAACCGTTTTAACCAAAACTATGGACTACTGACGGTCATTAACCAGAAAGGGGAAGTATTGTGGTATTATCAAAGTGACTCAAGAATTAGTGATTTCGATCTTTTACCCAATGGAAATATCTCCTATATAACCCAAGACAATAAAATCATCGAAATAGATTTTGCAGGAAACATCACCAGACAATGGTATGCTACTCAAAGGCCCAGAGGAAAAGATACCGATGCCATCCCAGTCAACACTCCTACTTTTCATCACGACACGGCCTTGTTGCCCAACGGTAACAGGTTGGTATTGAGTACCCAAGCCAGAGAGATTGATGATTACTACACCAGTGAATTGAATGCCCAAGCGCCTCGAAAAAAGCAAAATGTAATGGGTGATGTCGTAGTAGAATTTAACCCTCAAGGAGAAATTGTCCACGAATGGAATAGTTTTGATCATTTGCCTGTAATGAGAATTGGTTATGAAACTTTCAGTAATTTTTGGATCAGAAGAGGATTCCCCAATACTATCGATTGGACACATGCCAATGCGGTAGTTCCCATTGAAGGGCAAGATGCTTATTTGGTCAACTTTCGCTACCAAAGTGCCATGATTAAGGTCAACAAAAAAAGTGGTGAAATCGAATGGATATTTGCTGAAAATTCTGGTTGGAGTGAGGATTTAAAAGACAAATTGATCCGCCTACCAGAAAGTGGTTTAAACTGGCACCAACACTCCCCCAGATATACCCAATCGGGTACATTATTGTTTTTTAACAATAATAATTTCCAATCAAGACCTTTTGAAAACACAAAAGAGATCGTTGATAGTCCCAGCTATGTGGTTGAATATAAAATTGATGAAGTCAACAAAAAAGCAACCAAGTTGTGGAGTACAGAAAACGACGGTGAAGAAAATGTTTACAGCATAGCCATGGGAAGGGTCAGTGAACTCAAGAGTAGTGGTAATATATTGGCTTGTTATGGCGCACTGCTTAGTCCGGAATATTTTGACGAAATGACTTGGTGGAATAGGATTAAATTCCCGCAATGGACAATGGTCAGAGAATACTCCAAAACCGAATTGCCAAAAGTAGTTTGGGAGATGAGATTACTTCCGCTAACAACCAATAGTAAAATTGGTTGGACCCTTTTTGGTGCCGAAAGAATTGAATAAATAGCTTTTGAAAATCAAATGATTTATTTTTGAAACGTGTCCGAACACGGGTTTGATTAAGTTTTATAAATTTGTCTCAATAACATTAATTCAATTTTAATGTTGAGTATGATTAAACAAGGGATGACTCACCATCACACCATTTTTATTGGAATTGTTTTTTTGGGTTTCAGTCTCATGGGTTGGACACAAGAAACCCATCCCAATATGAACGTTAAATTCACTTCATCTCCCATTACTATTGATGGAAATGATTTGGAGGAAGCGTGGAAAACCGCTGACTCTACTTATGCGGGATGGTCTCACTTTCCCAACGAGTCAAACCAATTTAAAAATCCAACACAACTCAAATTGCTTTACGACGATAATAATATTTACATCATGTGTAAAGCATTCTCCGTCTCCGATGATTATGTTATCCCTTCTCTAAAATGGGATTTCAGCGGTAGGGCATCTGATAAAATCAACTTTGTATTCGACACCTTTAACGATGGTAATATTGCCTATATGTTTGGTTCTAATATGGCAGGAGTAAAAAGTGATATTTTGGTTTCCAATGGAGGAGTAGGACTGCCAACGAATGACCTTAACAGAACTTGGGATGCCAAATTTGATGTGGAGGGACAAACCTTTCCCGGATACTACATCATCGAAATGAGGATTCCTCTTTCAACACTCAATTTTCCCAAAGGAGCTACCTCTTGGCGTTTCAACTTTTTTAGATCTGACGCCACTGAATTTCAAAGAACTACTTGGGCGAGGATTCCCCAAGAGTTCAAAGTTTACAACTTGGCTTTTATGGGCAAGATTCACTTTGAAAAACCTTTGGGCAAATCCAATGCCAATATCTCCGTAATTCCTTTTATAAATGCCATCACGGTAAAAGACTTCGAAAGGGATAAGGATTTGAGCGATTTTTCCGTTGGAGGAGATGTCAAAATCCCAATAGGAAATGGTCTGAATTTGGATCTAACCTATAATCCCGATTTTTCTCAGGTCGAAGTGGACGATGAAATTGTAAACCTCAGAAGGTTTGAAATCAAACTACCAGAAAAAAGACAATTTTTCCTTCAAAACAGTGACCTTTTTTCAAATTTTGGTGCCGTAAGAACCATCGCTCCTTTTTTTACCAGAAGAATTGGCTTAGCTAGAAATGCTGAAGGCAAACTGGTCGAAAACGACATTATTGGTGGCATTCGGTTGAGTGGTAAAATAAGTAATGGATTAAAAATTGGTTTACTGAGTATGCTTACCAATGATGACCTGACCAATGAAATTCCCTCCAATTTGAATACCGTTCTTTCCCTGAATCAAAAAGTTTTCAATCGCTCTGCACTAAAATTTTTATTCATCAACAGACAAACAGTAAAAGATTACGACTTCGTTGACCAAAATGACACATTCAACCGTCTGATCGGTTTAGAATACGATTTAAACTCCGTTGATAATGTTTGGAACGGTAGATTTTTTATATACAACTCTTTCAGTCCCCTAGAAAACGAAAATGGATTTAGCGGTGGAGTCAGATTAAAAAAAGAAACACGGGAGCAAGAAATCAGTTTTGAATACTCCTACTTGGGAGACGATTTTCGGTCAGATTTAGGTATATTGAGAAGAATAGGAGTGTCTAAATTTAGTCCTTATTACGCTCATAAGTTTTACCCCAAAAAAGGAAGGGTTAATTATTACAGACTCTCCTATAACCACTGGCTGTGGTTTAAATTAAATTCTTCTTCCGAAAATATTCTTGAAAATAATTTCTTGGCAAGTTTTAGAGCCATCTATACCAATCAAAGTAAACTTGAATTCAGGCTTTTCAATTCAAGCGAATATCTACCCAATGACTTTGACCCAACTGGAATCAATGGTGATGCACCGCTTGCTGGAGGAAATACTTATCACAGCAAGATCGTTGAAATCAGTTATTCCTCCAACCGGACAAAGGATTTTTATTTTGTTATTGCGCAGAACTACGGTAAATTTTACGATGGGACGAAATATTCATTTGAAAACAATTTTTTCTTCAGAATACAACCCAAGTTACTGGCCAGCATAAAGTTAAACTATGATGACATCAAACTAAATCACCTCGAAAAACCTGCAAAACTTTGGCTGGTCGGTCCAAAATTTGATTTTTCATTTACCAAAAAACTCTATTGGGCCACCTTAGTTCAATTCAACTCACAAACCGAAAATCTTGGGGTCAATTCAAGACTTCAGTGGAGGTTCAACGGACTCTCCAACCTCTTCCTCGTTTACAATGACAATTATTTGGTAAGAGAAATAAGCCCTATTTCTCCCCGAATGAGAAGTCTAAACCTCAAGGTAACCTATTGGTTCTAGGCCTAAGGTGATCTTTGCATCCACACACCCATAACCCAAATCATCGCTAAGGTTTAAAAAAGTCCTCTTCTTCGATGACCATAAAGTTACCCTCCATAGACGCATCGAAGAAAAAGGTAAACGTATGACGCTCTCCAAAATTGATAACTGTCTTTTGAAGGTCTTCAAAGTAGAACTCCTTTGATTTGTACTGTAGGTAAATTCTAGAAATAGGCAATCCAGTAAACAAATACTCTTCATTGTTTCGAATATAAACATGGTTCAGATATTTTTTGTACTGATCTCGGACACAGACAATAATATCGTGATCTACAGTATTTTTAACCAGTAAAAAAGTGTTGGAAATGGGAACGATGACATCAGGAGGAAAACGATCCGCAAAGGTTTTGTCTCCAGTTTTACCTCTTTGTGCCTCCACAGAGAGTGGCAGAACCAGTAAAAATGCCAAAAATGTATATCTCAAACAAAAATTCATCCTGAATAAATTACATTCATAAAGTTAAGGATTTATACAGAAATTGTAAAGACTCTTGATCAAAAAATTATATGTTATTAGGACTTCAAAAAACTGACAATTTTGTCGATCACAGTATCCGTTCTCAAAATTCTGCGGTGCCCCAATCCCTTGGTGACAATCAATTCCCCGTTCTTAAGATTTTTATTAACATTGATGGAATTGTAAAGTTCTACTTCCTTATCATTTTCATCGTGGATTATCAATGTCTTGGCATTAATGGATTGGGCAGAGATAGAACTTGAAAACTCAGAAACATCTTTATTCGTTTTACGGAAAAAGTAAGTGTACATTAATTTTTGTGCTTTTTTTCCCAAACCAATCAGCTCATAATATTTTTCAAACAAATCCATGGACTGATCAAAGGGACTAATCAATATTAGTTTTTTGATTTCTGAGCGGTGGGCACAAACATAAGCACTTGAAAATCCACCTCCAGAGTGTCCCAAAATTACGTCAAAAGGCCCCCAACGATTTAACAATGTCTCTAAGCAAACAATAAATTCCGGAAGATTGGTCGTTACTCCTCGAGATTTACCGTGGGCGGGAGCATCAAAAGCATAAACATCACAATTCAAATCTATTAATGCTTCTATGATTTTATAAAAATTGGTAGCTCTCCCACTCCATCCATGTACAAGTATTACTTTGGGTCCTCTTCCCTTCCAATGATAACAATAAATAGTTTTTCCTAGGCTTTTGATATTGACAGATGATTTTTGAGCCTGAGACAAAATGGGAATTTCTCGATCTTGAAATTTGTACCTAAAGGGTTTGGCGAAGAAAAAAGCAGCCAAACGCATACTAAGGTAGGGATGAAGGAATTCTAAAACCCTCAATGAATAAATAAAAGCAGACGGAAGAACGATATCTTGGTTGTCATTTCTTGGTTTGTCCATATCAATTAATTCCTCTTTTTAAAATTACTTATTAATAAACATTATGTGATAAATTTAAGAATCAAAAGACTATTGACTTGGATTATTTTGGAGGGATTTTCTTAAAATTAAGAGTAAGATTGTCAATCATACATTAATGTGTTCAAATTTATGGAGTTACGAAAAAAATATCATAAATTCATGTCATTATTAATCGATATTATTTTTATGAAAATTTTTAAAATTACAACACTCATTCTAATCAGCGTACTC